>JACZKT010000609.1 GCA_014859905.1 Rubrivivax sp. | reverse complement strand
CATTCCCGCCTTCCATGAGCGCAGCCACCCTCCCCCCACCCACGCGCGCCCAGCGTCAGCGGCGGTGTGCCGGCGCGCGTGGGTGGGGGGAGGGTGGCTGCGCTCATGGAAGGCGGGAATGCGGTCGCCAATGCTAGCGGCGAGAGGGGGGCGGGCTGGCCCGGGTGTCCGTTTGTTTTCCGCGGATGCGTCGGGTTTGGAATTGGGGGATGCAGGGAATTGGGGTCAGGTCTTAGGGAATTGGGGTCAGGTCTTAACTTTTTAAGTTAAGACCTGACCCCAAGCAGCAGGTGCGCCTTGCCAGCATGCGCGAATGTTGGCATTATCGCCAACATGCAGGCTGAGTTGATCACCCGCTTCAAGGACATCACGCCTGAAGGTGGGGTGATCGAACTGGTGGTCTGGCGTGTGCCGCGGCCCGTGCCGCCCACCGCGCACGGCTTCAAGTACCGTGCCGCCTATGTCGTAGGCGGGGTCCGCGTGGTGGGGTTCGACAATGAGCGCGGCAAGGGCGATCACTGTCGCGTCGGGGGACGTGAGAAACCCTACGCATTCACCAGCGTAGAGCAGTTGGTCGAGGACTTCATTGCGGCCGTTGCCGCAGCCAGGGGCGCGACATGAAAGATCGAACGCTGACCATCACGCTGCAGCCTGACTGGCCCGCCGCGCTGCGCGCGGCCGGCCAGCGTGCGCAAGCCTCGAGCTATCAGGGCGAGGTGCTCAATTTCGAGAGCCCGGGCGCGTTCTTTGGCCGGCTGACGGAGCGCCGTTGGGCGCTGATTCATGCGTTGCAGGGCCAGGGCGAACTGGCAGTGCGTGAACTTGCACGCCGTGTGGGCCGCGACGTGAAGCGCGTGCACGACGACGTGCAGGCCCTTGCCGATCTTGGCCTGGTCGAGCGTGGAGCTACGGGCGGTGTGGTGTGCCCGTTTACGGCTGTGCACATCGATATGCAGATGCGCGCAGCAGCCTGAAGCAGGGGATGTGAAGGCCTGGGGTCAGGTCTTAAGTTTCAACCTCTTCAAACCTTAAGACCTGACCCCAATATCTTGGGTGCACAACGTCAGCCGGCAATGCTAGCCGCGCGTGGCCCGTGGGCGGTGCCGGTGTGCGTTGGTTTTCCGCGGACGGCGCGGGTTTGGGGGCTGTGCAGCCGCAGGGGATTGGGGTCAGCTCTCAAGCTCGTTGAGCTGCGTCTCGATCGCCGCCGTCATCTTCGTAGATCGTTCTGGACTACGGCCCAAACGCGCTGCCGGTTGACGACGGCATAGCCATGGATCAGCAGGTTGCGTTGGATGGGGTCAGGTCTTAAGTTTCAAGCCCTTAAGACATTAAGACCTGACCCCGTTGACCCAGCGGCTTGCCCTCCGGGCGCGGTCAAGTTAGTATTACTAACGTAATAACGTGAGCCCGACCGTGACGACCCTCAAACTTACCCAGATCGGCAACTCGGTTGGCGTCATCCTACCGAAGGAAATCCTGGCGCGGCTGAAGCTGGAAAAGGGCGATGCGGTCTTCGTCACCGAGACACCCGACGGCGTGGCGTTGACCCCGTACGACCCCGTGTTCGAGGGCCAGATGGCCGCGGCGCGAAGGATCATGAAGAAGCGGCGCGACGTGCTGCGCGAGTTGGCGAAGTAGCCCTGGCCATGAGCCGCTGGGTCTGGCTCGACGCGGCAGTGCTGAGGGCTGTCCACGACGAGCAGCTTGCGGAGCACGGTGGAGCGCGAGGCACGCGCGACGCGGCTCTGTTCGAATCCGCCCTGGGGCGGCCCCTGAATCTGGCGGCCTACGGCGAACCGGACGCAGCGGCGCTGGCGGCGTCGTATGGCTTCGGCATCGCGCGCAACCATCCATTCGTCGACGGCAACAAGCGCACCGCCTTCGTGGCAATGGAGCTGTTCCTGGAATGCAACGGGTACGAGCTTGTTGCTGGCGATGCGGACTGCGTGGTGACGATGCTGGCCGTTGCCGCCGGCGCGATGGACGAAGCGCAACTGGCTGACTGGGTGCGCCTGAACAGCCGGCTGCTAAGTGGTGGGGTCAGGTCTTAAGGCTTAAAGGCCTAGAAGGCCTTTAAGCCTTAAGACCTGACCCCTTCCCCCCTAAGACCTGACCCCAATGATCCCCGGTCAGTGATTGAGACCTGACCCAGGCAAGTGTCCCCGCTCTGTCATCAGATACGGTAAAATGCCGTATTCCTGTTTTGGAGCTGATCATGACCCCCGCTGCGCGCTTTGATCTCAAGATGGACGCCCACGAGAAGGCCATGGTGGCAAGGGCCGCCGCCTTGTTGGGCACCACGATGGCCGGTTTTGTGCGCGTGGCCGCGAAGGAGAAGGCCCAGGTGCTGCTTGACCGAGAAGCGCGCCTCACGCTCACCGACCGCGACTTCACCGCGTTCGCCAGCGCGCTGGACTCGGCGTTTGCTCCGAACCCAGCCCTCAAGTCCGCCCTGACGCAGGTGCGCCGCAAGGTTCGGCGTGCTTGAAGACCAAGCACTCGACCCGGCCATTCACGATCGGCAGGGGTTCGAGTGCGGAGTGCCGGCGCTGGACGAGTACCTTCGTCGCTTTGCCGATCAGCACCGCCGACGTGGCATCAGTTCCGTCTACGTGCTCACCGAGTCGTCGCAGCCGGAGCGCATCCTGGGCTACTACACGCTCAGTGCGGCAGAGGTCGACCGGCAGTGTCTTGCCGAAGTCGAACGCAAGAAGCTGCCCGGATACCCGGTGCCCTGCTTTCGCATGGGCATGGGCCGGCTGGCGTGTCGAACCGATCAGCGAGGCTTGGGTATGGGCAAGCTCTTGCTGGGCTGCGCCGTCGATCGCTGCCTGAAGGCGCGACAGCAAGTCGCCGCCTACGCGTTGGTTGTAGACGCGAAGGATGATGTTGCCAAGGCTTTCTACGTCCACTTTGGATTCAAGACGCTTCAAGACGCGCCACTGACGCTGTACCTGCCGCTTGGGCGGTAGCGCAGCAGGATGGGGTCAGGTCTTAACTTAACAGCAGTAACTTAACAACTTAAGACCTGACCCCAATATCGTTCAACCGACACGATGACGCCCGAGTCGGGGCACAGGTCCGGTGGTCACCGCAGCGTCCAGGAGAACCCGCCATGCGTACGCTTCAAAATGCCCGCCCTGTCTTGCCGCCCCCGATGTCATCCAAGGACATCGAGATGGCCCGCGTTGCCCAGCGCTGCATCATGGAAGCGCTGGATCACTCGCGTGCCGCCGCGATCACGCTCACTACCGATACCGGCGAGCGCCCCACGGTTGACGTGCCGCCTGCGGCCTTGAAGCTCATCGGCCAGTTGCTGGGCGCGCTGAGCGAAGGGCGTCCGATTGCGCTTGTGCCGTCGAGCCAGGAACTCAGCACCGTGGAGGCCGCCCACTTTCTCAACGTCTCGCGGCCTTTCGTGGTCAAGGAAATCGAAGCCGGCCGGCTGCCGCACCGCATGGTGGGCTCGCACCGCCGCGTGGCGTTCGAGGACCTGATCGCTTACGCGCGCAAGATGCGCGAGCGGCAAGAGTCCGCGCTCGAGCGCCTGGCCGAGAACGCGCGCGAACTGGGGCTGGAATACTGAAGTGGCAGGGCACGTGCGCTACACGGCGCTGCTCGACGGGTGCGTGCTGTACCCGCTGGCGATGACCGACGCGCTGATGAGCCTGGCGACCGCTGGGCTCTACGCCGCGAAGTGGACCGCGCGGATCGAGTCCGAGTGGATGGCCGCGCTGGAAGTGAAACGGCCGGACCTCAAAGGCCGGCTCCAAGGTGGTTGGGGTCAGGTGGTTGGGGTCAGGTCTTAAATAACTTAAGACCTGACCCCAAGCATGCGGTCAAAGGCAAGCGGTCCACATCGAGCGGCAGCCGGCTGGTGGCGCGCGCGGCGATGGCAGAGAAAGGGAAGGGGCAAGAGGCAAGACCCAAAGCCTTGTTGACTTTGCATACATCCTGCATATGATGGCTATAAATCAGCTTCGTCCCATGAGCAACAAAACATTTGCCTCCCGCGAGGTGCAGACGCGGTTTGGCGCCGTGCTCGACACCGCCAAACGTGAGCCTGTCACCGTGACCCAGTACGGCCGGCCTGTCGTGACCATGATGAGCTTCGAATTGGCCGAAGAGGCTCAGCGGGCGCTGGCCGGGCGGCGCATGAGTGAGTTCTTGCGCCGGCTCCCAAGGGTCGAGGCCGCCGAAGCGTTGACGGACGAGGACGTGAACGCTCTGGTGCATGAGCTCAGGTAAGCGCATCGTCTTTGACACCAGCATACTGGTGGGTGCTGTCCTGAAACCGCGATCCGTCCCCGCCAAGGCACTGTCCTGGGCCTGGGAGGTTGCCGAGGTCGTCGTTTCGGCCCAGACGCTCGACGAACTGCGTGTGGTGCTGGGTCGTGACCGGCTCGATGCCTTCCGGGCGCGCGATGCCCGGGAATCGTTCTTCGAGTTCTACCGGGCGATGACGGTGCTTGTCCCGGCAAGCGAGGCCGTGGCGGCCTGCCGTGACCCGAAGGACGACAAGTTCCTTTCGCTGGCGGTCAGTGCAGGCGCTTCACTGCTGGTGTCGAGCGACGATGACCTGCTCACGCTCGGCCGGTATCGTGAGGTGGCCATCCTTCGCCCGAAGCAGTTCGTCGAACTGTGTGAGTGACGTTCGCGGGTGATTGGGGTCAGGTCTTAAGTTTTTAAGTTTCAACCCCTTCAAACCTTAAGACCTGACCCCATTGACCGCAAACCTTAACAAACCTTAAGACCTGACCCCATTGACCCGTCTACCTGGTGACCGACGGCGGGCTGAACCACCACCGCATGGAGCTGCCGGTGGCGCAGGTGGGCGACCTCGTCGTCGTCTACCAGTCGGGCGCCTACGGCGCGAGTTCCAGCCCGCAGGCCTTCCTCGGGCATCCGCACTGCGTCGAGGTGCTGGTGTAGTGGTCTTGCTCCCTACCCAGGAACCAGTGCTAAGTTGTTGATTTTTCTTAAGATCTGACCCCAAGCATGCGAACGTTGGACGGGAGCAGCAGCTTGTGAAGAACGCGGGACTTCTCGAAGGCGTTGCACGCCTTCATGCCGGCAATGACCTTGTCGAGGTCCTCGTAGTCAAAGGCCGCGGTCCACTCATGAGTCCTCTGCATGGCGTCGAGGTAAGGCATGGGGTCGCCCTGCCTCGTCAGAACGCGAAGGCAGTCCAGGTACTCCTCACGGAACAGCGTCGGAATGATGATGCGGCAGCTGCCGACGACGGAGAGCTCGGCGTTCATCACCAGGCGTGCCAGTCGCCCGTTGCCGTCGGCGAATGGGTGCACCTCGGCCACGAGGAACATCGCCAGCAGGGCCCTGGCGGTGCCCGGGGGCACGGTCGGCAGCAGCTTCGAGCCCTCGACCAGGGTGCCGCGCACCAGGCGCGGAACAACGAATTCGGTGTTCCCGGCTCGGTTGGCCAGGGTCTTGAATTCGCCAGGCCCGACTTCGGGGCGCTCCTTCATCTGGTCGGCATGTCGTTCACGAAGCTGGTTCAGCGCGGGTTCGCCGGAGCCCAGGGTCTGGTTCGCCCACCCGGTGTTCAGTGCTTGACGAAACACGCCGAGGATGTCGTGCGAGTCCTTCGGCCGCTCCGTGATGGGCTTGCCTTCCAGGACAAATCCCCTGGCTTCCTTGACGTCGAACTCCGTGCCTTCGATGAAGTTGCTGAAGTACGACTCCAGGAAGGCAAAGTGAACTCGTCCCTGTTCGCTCTTGACGACGCCTTCGGGCTGCTTCAAAGGGACCGAGCGAAGGCCTGCGGCGAGCTGCTCGAAAAGCGCCAGGCGGCTGGCATCGTAGGGAATCGCGGCCGCCATGGCCTTGCCGGCGTTGGTCCGCATCTTCGCCTTTCCGGTGCCCAGGACGCCGCCGATGAGCCTGTCGAGCACCACGAACTCCCGCTCCAGCCCGAGCGCAGGGGCGAGCGCCCGCGCCTGGTCACGCAACTTGGCAAGCGCTGGCTCACCCCGTGCTTCGCAGGTCTCGACGAGCCGTTGTTCGACGGCCTGGCGGCCGACGGACTTCTGGACCCTGCCTCGCGACGCCGTGAGGTTCTCGAGCAGGACCCGCGGTGTCGAGGGGAAGTACAGTTCGCGGCCCATCATGGGGGCGTCGCCCTGTACCGGGCCGGGCCCGCGCAGCAGCTGGACGGTCAGCCCGGGAAGCTGCACGCGCTTCGTGTAGGTGTACGTGAGGTACATGACCCCCTCGCTCGGCACGCCGCCCATGAAGGCGCTGCGGGGGCCCATGACCGCCTTGGGATACGCCGCCGCAAGCACGCGAATACGCTCGCGCGCAATCAGCGACGGCCAGGCTTCTTCGGGCAGGCGGGTGACGATGCCAGGGGCGATGCGCTTCAACTCGCCTTCGCGCAGCCGGCGCTGGATGGCCCGGATCTGCGCCGACGACAGCTCGGCGTACAGAACCAGGGAGTCATCAGCCGTCGTCTTTTCTTGAGCTGCGGGCATGTGAGGCGGCAGAGTGACGCGAATTTTATACCGAGAGTCTCTTTATGTCGCGTTTCTCTTAATTTGAGTGACGGGGTCAGGTCTTGAGTGACGGGGTCAGGTCTTAACTTTTACCGTGGGGGGTCAGGTCTTAAGTTTCAACCCCTTTAAACCTTAAGACCTGACCCGAATGTTCACAGGCGTAGTGGAGCTTGCCGTCGATGACGCGCCAGCACAGGGTGCGGACGGCGAAGCGGTCGACGGCCAGGAAGCTGCGGCCCTGCGCGTCGGTGAGGCCGACGGCGAAGTCGCCTTCCGCGCCGGCGACGGCGGCCGCGGCGCCCTGCGTCAGGGC
>JACZKT010000608.1 GCA_014859905.1 Rubrivivax sp. | reverse complement strand
GCTGCCGCGTGACGACGAGTGGCGGCAGATTCGCTACATGGTCTTCGACCTGCCAGGTGCAGCGGGCGCCTTCGCGGCGCGCGCCTCGACGATCGAGAGCCTGGCGCGACAGCTGAATTGGACGCAGCTTCAGGCCGTGCCGCAGGCGAGCGTGTCCGATCGTGCGGAGCTGCAGCGCCGGCTCGACGCGGTCGTGCGCGCCGGCGGCGAAGGCCTGATGCTGCACCGCGCCGACGCCACCTGGCGCGCCGGCCGCAGCCCGCTGCTGCTGAAGCTGAAACCGCTGCACGATGCCGAGGCGCGCGTGCTCGGCCAGGTCGCCGGCCGTGGCCGGCACGCCGGTCGCCTGGGTGCCCTGCATGTGCGCACGGCCGAGGGCATCGAGTTCCTCCTCGGCACCGGCTTCAACGACGCCGAGCGCGAGAATCCGCCGCCCGTTGGCTCTTGGGTGACCTACACCTACCGCGGCACCACGGCCACCGGCGTGCCGCGTTTCGCCAGCTTCCTGCGCCGGCGCGAAGTCTGACCCTCAGAGCACCTCGCTGGCGAAGTCCGCCAGCCGTGAACGTTCGCCGCGCGCCAGCATGATGTGGCCGCCGTGCGGCCAGCCCTTGAAACGGTCCACGGCGTAGGTCAGTCCCGACGAACCTTCGGTGAGGTAGGGCGTGTCGATCTGTGCCAGGTTGCCCAGGCAGACGATCTTGGTGCCCGGCCCGGCGCGTGTGATCAAGGTCTTCATCTGCTTGGGCGTCAGGTTCTGCGCCTCGTCGATGAGCACGTACTTGTTGAGGAAGGTGCGCCCGCGCATGAAGTTCAGGCTCTTGATCTTGATCTTGCTGCGCACCAGGTCGTTGGTCGCCGCGCGGCCCCACTCGCCGGCGCTGGTGTCGGTGCGCGCCAGCACCTCCAGGTTGTCGTCCAGCGCGCCCATCCAGGGGCTCATCTTTTCTTCCTCGTTGCCGGGCAGGAAGCCGATGTCGTCGCCCACGGGCACGGTGACGCGGGTGACCAGGATCTCGGTGTAGCGGCGATCGTCGAGCACCTGGCTCAGGCCGGCGGCCAGCGTCATCAGCGTCTTGCCACTGCCGGCGGTGCCGGTGAGGGTGATGAAGTCGCAGTCCGGGTCCATCAGCAGGTTGAGCGCGAAGTTCTGCTCACGGTTACGCGCCGTCACGCCCCAGACGGCGTTCTTGCCGTGGGTGTAGTCGCGCAGCGTCTTCAGCACAGCGGTCTTGCCGGTGATCTCGGCCACGCGCGCGTACAAGGGCGCGGCGCCCGGCGTTTCGAGGTAGACGAACTGGTTGATCATCAGCGCCGGCACCAGCGGCCCGCTGATGCGGTAGTAGGTGTGGCCGCCCTGCTGCCAGCTTTCCATGGTCTTGCCATGGCGCTCCCAGAAGTCGGCCGGCAGCGGCAGCACGCCGGTGTAGAGCAGGTCGCCGTCTTCGAGTGTCTTGTCGTTGAAGTAGTCCTCGGCCGGCAGGCCGAGGGCGCGCGCCTTGACGCGCATGTTGATGTCCTTGGACACCAGCACCACGTCGCGCTGCGGCTGCTGCTCGCGCAGGCTTTGCACCACGCCCAGGATCTGGTTGTCGGCCTTGCCCTGCGGCAGGCCGGCCGGCAGCTTGATGTCCAGCAGCGTCGTCTGGAAGTAGAGCTTGCCGCCGGCCTCGCGGTGGCCGGTCTTGGACAGTTCGATGCCGGCCGAGGTGTCGATGGCGCCGTTCTTGGCCGTGAAGCTGGCCAGCGCATCGAGGTCGCGGCTGACCTGGCGCGCGCTGCGGGCCACCTCGCTCATGCCCCGCTTGTGGCCGTCGAGTTCTTCCAGCGTGATCATGGGCAGGAAGATGTCGTGTTCCTCGAAGCGGAACAGGCTCATCGGGTCGTGCATCAGCACGTTGGTGTCGAGCACGAAGAGCTTGGCCGGGCCGGTGCTGCGCGGCTTGCGCGGCCGCGGTGCTGCAGCGGCCGCGGCTGCGGGCGCCAGGGCAGGCT
>JACZKT010000607.1 GCA_014859905.1 Rubrivivax sp. | reverse complement strand
GCGCCGAGCGCGGCAAAGGCCCCGACGATGATGACACGCAGCGCCTCGCGCCCGGCGCTGCGCTGCGCGTTGCCGGCAAACCGCGGGTCGCGCGCCAGCGCCGGCTGGCGCAGCACCTGCTCGCAGAAGACCACCCACTCGCGCTCGTTCTGCAGGCCCAGCATCACCGTCTTGCCGTCGCCGGCCGGAAACGGGCCGTAGGGGTAGATCGTGGCGTGGCTGGCGCCGCTGCGCGGCGGCGGCGGCGCGCCCTCGTAGGCGTAGTACATCGGGTAGCCCATCCACTCGGTCATGGCTTCGAGCATCGAGACGTCGATGCGCCGGCCGCGGCCGTCGATCGCGCGTTGCAGCAAGGCGGCCAGGATGTTGCTGTAGGCATGCATGCCGGCGGCGATGTCGGCAATCGAGATGCCGGCCTTGCTGGGTTCGTCGGGCGTGCCGGTGATGGAGACGAAGCCGGCCTCGCTCTGGATCAGCAGGTCGTAGGCCTTCCTGTCGCGATAAGGCCCCGGGTGCAGCGGGTCGTCGCCGTAGCCCGAGATGTCGCAGACGATGAGCTGCGGCTTGCGCGCGCTCAGTGCCTCGTACGACAGGCCCAGCCGGGCCGCCGCACCGGGGGCCAGGTTCTGCACCAGCACGTCGGCCTGCTCCAGCACCAGCCGTTCGAGCAGGGCCGCCGCCTGCGGCTGCTTGAGGTCCAGCGTCAGGCTTTCCTTGCCGCGGTTGGCCCACACGAAGTGCGACGACAGGCCACGCACGCGGTCGTCGTAGGCGCGGGCGAAGTCGCCGCTGCCGGGGCGCTCGATCTTGATCACGCGCGCACCGAGGTCGGCCAGCTGGCGCGTCGCGTAGGGCGCCGCGACCGCGTGTTCGAGCGCGACGACGGTCAGGCCCTGCAGCGGCTGCACGTTCAGGCCTTCAGCGTCGCTACGGCGTCCATCGTCAACCAGCCCTCGACGTCCTGCGCCCACAGCCTGACGGTCTGGCCATCGCGCGCACCACAGACGTGGAATGGGTGGCCTTCGAAAGTCGGCCGTACGGCCTTGAAACGGAAGGCAGCAAGGTCGGCGCCGGGGTCGTGGCGGTGCAGCAGGTCGAGCAGCAGCGTGGCAATCAGCGGCCCGTGCACGACGAGGCCCGGGTAGCCCTCGACCTCGGTCGCGTAGCGGCGGTCGTAGTGGATGCGGTGGCCGTTGAAGGTGAGCGCGCTGTAGCGGAACAAGAGCACGTCGTCGGGGGTGATCTCGCGCTGCCAGGCCGCCCCTTGCGGTGCCGGCTGGGGCGACGGCTCGGCGTCGCCGGGCTGCTTTGCGTTGCGGTAGACGATGTCGTGGAATTCCACCAGCGCCGGCTCTGCAGCCCCATTGCAGAACAGTTCGTGGCGCACCTTCACGAACACCAGCGGGCCGCTGCGGCCCTGCTTGCTCGTCACATCCTCGATGGTCGAGGTGCGTTCGACCGCATCACCGACGCGAATTGGCGCGCGGAAATCGAACTGGCTGCCGGCCCACATGCGCCGCGGCAGCGGCACCGGCGGCAGGAAGCCGCCGCGCCGTGGATGACCGTCCGGGCCGAGTTCGCTGTGTCGACGCAAAGGCAGGAAGTACAGCCAGTGCCACAGTGGTGGCAGTGGCGTGCCCGCCAGCACGGCGGCGGCGGGGTGGTCGAGCGTGGCCGCGAGCGCCGCCACCGGCGTCGCGCCAATGGTGTCGCGCAGGGTCTCGGTGCGGCCGATCCACGAGCCATAGTCCTGCACGCACGCCTCCCTTGCCTGCTGCGCCATCACGGCATCAGCGCACGGCCGCAAAAACTTCGGTGTCGACCTCGCCCGCAGACTGCGCGCCATAACGTTCGCCGGCAACGGTGGCCTGGTTGATCAGCGCGTCGAGCCGTGCCACGACGCCGGGCGTGAGCCTCACCGCAGCGGCGCCGACGTTGTCGCGCAGGTGCTCGATGTTCGAGGTGCCGGGGATCGGGATCACGTGCTCGCCGCGCGCCAGCAGCCAGGCCAGCGCCAGCTGTGCCGGCGTGCAG
The DNA here is from genome assembly GCA_014859905.1 of Rubrivivax sp. Classification (GTDB taxonomy): domain Bacteria; phylum Pseudomonadota; class Gammaproteobacteria; order Burkholderiales; family Burkholderiaceae_C; genus Rubrivivax. The sequence continues at coordinate 4,983 of JACZKT010000607.1, read as the reverse complement.
TCGACCTCGGCCGCAATGGCCTGGTAGGCCGGCAGCAGGCGCAGGTTGGCGGCGTAGGGCTCGGCGTGGAAGCGCGGCATGCCGAGGCGGATGTCCTTGGCGTCGAGCGCGGCCACGTCGGGCGGCTCGAGTGTCAGGAAACCCCGCGCCACCGGACTGAAGGCGACGAAGGCGGCGCCGAGCTCGCGGCAGGCCTGCAGCACCGCGATCTCGGCATTGCGCGTCCACAGCGAGTATTCGGTCTGCACCGCGGCGATCGGATGCACGGCGTGCGCCTTCCTGAGCGTCGCTGCCGAAACCTCCGACAGGCCGATCGTGCGCACCTTGCCCGCGTGCACCAGGTCGGCCATGGCGCCGATGCTGTCCTCGACGGGCACGCGCTTGTCCCATCGGTGCAGGTAGTAGAGGTCGATGACGTCGGTCTGCAGCCGGCGCAGGCTGTCTTCGCAGTTGCGGCGGATGGCCTCGGGGCGGCCGTCGATGACACGCTTCATGCCGTCGTCGAATTGCACCCCCGCCATGCCGCCCTTGCTGCACAGCACGATGCGCTTGCGGTGCGGCTTCAGCACGCGGCCGACGAGTGTCTCGTTGGCGCCGAAGCCGTACAGCGCGGCGGTGTCGAACAAGGTCACGCCGAGGTCCAGCGCCTCCAGCAGCAGCCGCTCGGCCACCTGCGCCGGCGGCGGTGCGCCGTAGGCGTGGCTGAGGTTCATGCAGCCCAGGCCGATGGGCGGCACCTCGAACGGGCCGATGCGGCGCAGCTTCATGGTGGATTCAATGTTGGAACACTTTCCGGCATTCAGCTCAGGCGCATGAAGCGCAAGCCGGAAAAACGCTCGAAGTCGCGGTCAAAGCTGAGCAAGGCCGCGCGGTGCTCGATGGCCAGCGCAGCCAGGTGCGTGTCCGACACCAGCGGCCCACCTTGCCCCAGGCCCATCAGCAGGCGGCCCAGCAGCGCGGCGTGTTGCGCGGTGGCCTGCACCACCACCGTGGAGGGGTGCTCCAAGCCAGCTCTGCATGACGCCCAGCGCCTGCTCCACGCCCAGCGGCCGCGGCAGGATGCCCGTGCGGGTGGCAAGCCGCAAGAAGCCCAGCAGCGCCGGCCAGGCCATGGCCACCGGGCCGGCCCGATAGGCGTCCTGCAGGGCTGCATGCGCCACCGCGTGCTGCGGTGCGCCGCTGTTCACTGCGTGCAGCAGCACGTTGACGTCGGGCAGGATCATCGCGGCCGATCGTCCAGCTCGTCGGCCAAGGCCAGCGCCTTGGTCAGGTCCACCAGAGGCGCACCCATGTCGATGCAGGGCCAGTGCGGCAGCGGTGCGGCTGCGGCTCGATGCGGTTTCAGCCCGGCACGAATGGCCTCGTTCAGCGCCACCTTGAAAGGCTTGCCGCTGCGGTGGGCGGCTTCCTTCAGCAGGGCTTGAACATCGGGGTCCAGGGTGACGGTGGTTCTCATGGCGGGCGGCAACTGACAATCAAGGCTTCATGATGCCACTTCCATAGCCATCATGGCATCAAATCGTCATGCCTGGTCTTTCTGAACGCAGCGCGCTATGCTCAGTTCAGTTGCTGCTCCAGCCCGTGCAGCACCTCGTAACACGGCAGCACCTGCGCCACGCTGGCATTGGGTTCGCGGCCTTCGCGGATGGCGGCGAAGAACTCGCGGTCCTGCAGTTCGATGCCGTTCATCGACACGTCGACGCCACTGACGTCGATCTTCTCTTCCTTGCCGTTGAAGAGGTCGTCGTAGCGCGCGATGTAGGTGCCGGTGTCGCCGATGTAGCGGAAGAAGGTGCCCAGCGGGCCTTCGTTGTTGAACGACAGGCTCAGCGTGCAGATGGCGCCGCTGGCGGCCTGCAGCTGGATGCTCATGTCCATGGCAATGCCCAGCGCCGGGTGGAGCGGGCCCTGGATGGCGTTGGCCTTCACGATCGGGCTGCCGGTCTGCCAGGCGAAGAGGTCGACCGTGTGCGCCGCGTGGTGCCACAGCAGGTGGTCGGTCCAGCTGCGCGGCTGACCCAGCGCGTTCATGTTCGTGCGGCGGAAGAAGTAGGTCTGCACGTCCATCTGCTGGATGTTGAACGCGCCGGCCGCGATGCGCTTGTGCAGCCATTGGTGGCTGGGGTTGAAGCGCCGCGTGTGGCCGCACATCGCCACCAGCCCGGTGCTCTTGTGCAGCGCGACGACGGCCTGCGCGTCGGCCAGCTTGTCGGCCAGCGGGATCTCCACCTGCACGTGCTTGCCGGCCTCCATGCACGCGATGGCCTGCGCGGCATGAATCTGCGTCGGCGTGCACAGGATGACCGCGTCCACCTCCTTGATCGCCAGGCTGTCGGCGAGGTCGACGCTGACGTGATCGATGCCGTACTTGGAGGCCACCTCGAGCGTCTTGCCCAACTCGCGGCTGACCAGCGAGATCACCTTCACGCCGGGGATCTGCCTGATCGCATCGAGGTGCTTGATGCCGAAAGCACCGGCGCCGGCCAGGGCGACGTTGATGCTCATGTGTTCTCCAGGATCAGATGGCCGACGGCCGTGTTCGACGCCGGCACGTGGAAGAAGCGGTGCCGCACGCGCGGCGGGTGATCGCTCATCGCGCCGCGCGCGATCAACCACATCACGAGCTCGATGCCCTCGCTGCCGGCCTCGCGCACGTACTCGATGTGCGGCGTCTTGGCCAGTTCCTCCGGCTCTTTGATCAGGCGGTCGAGGAAACGGTTGTCCCACTCGGCGTTGATCAGGCCGGCGCGCGGCCCCTGCAGCTGGTGGCTCATGCCGCCGGTGCCCCAGATCTGGACCTTCAGGTCCTCGTCGTAGCTCTCGACCGCCTTGCGGATCGCGCGCCCGAGCTTGAAGCAGCGCCGGCCGCTCGGCACCGGGTACTGCACGACGTTGACGGCGAACGGGATCACCGGGCAGGGCCAGGCGTCCTTGACCGGGTCGAGCTTGCCGCACATCAGCGACAGCGGCACCGTCAGGCCGTGGTCGACGTCCATCCTGTTGACGATGGTGAGGTCGAAGTCGTCCTGGATGACGCTCTGCGCGATGTGGCTGGCGAGCTCGGGGTGACCGACCACCTTGGGCACCGGCCGCGGGCCCCAGCCCTCGTCGGCGATCGGGAACTCGGCGGCGGTGCCGATCGCGAAGGTCGGGATGATGTCCAGGCTGAAGGCGTTGGCGTGGTCGTTGTAGACGAGGAAGACGACGTCAGGCTTGTTCTCGTTCATCCACTGCCGCGAGAACTCGTAGCCGGAGAACACCTTCTGCCAGTAGGGCTCGTGGTCCTTGCCGAGGTCCATCGCGGCACCGATGGCCGGCACGTGACTGGTGTAGACGCTGGCGGTGATGCGGGCCATGTCAGGCTCCCTTCCTTGCAGCCGCGCCCTGCGGCTGCCGGTGCGGCTGCGCGTCGCCGCCCTCGCCCAGGACGCGGTTGCCCTCGATCGAGCGGCCGCCCCGGATCATCATGTCGCGGTACTCCTCTTCGGTCATTCCCGTCATGCTGCCCGCCATCTGCTGGAAGCTCTTGCCGTCGGTGGCGCCGATCTTGGCCAGGAAGTAGATGTTGCCGCCGGCGGCCATGCAGCGGTTCAGGTCGCGCGTGAGCACGCCCTGCTTCTGCTCCTCGGTCATCGGCCACTCGTCGAGATAGGCGCGTTCGTCGGCCTTGAAGCGCTCGCGGTTGGCGGCCTTCATCAGGCTCATGCAGAACTGGTTGAGCCAGTAGCCCTTGCGCGACTGCTCGGCGTCGAAGATCGTCGTGCCCGGCACGTCCTTGTAGGGTTTGTCGAGTGCCATCAGGTTTCCTCGGGCCAGTAGAGATGCATCGGGTTCGTCACCAGCAGCTGCGTCTGCAGCTCGGTCGTGACCGCGATGTGCGGGATGAAGTCGACCAGCAGCCCGTCGTCGGGCATGTGGTCCTTCAGGTTCGGATGCGGCCAGTCGGTGCCCCACAGCACGCGGTCGGGGAAGGCCTCGACGATGCGGCGCGCGAACGGCACGACGTCGCGGTAGGGTGCCTGTTCACCGCTCACTTCACCAGGAAGCGCCGGCGGGCCGGTGCGCGACAGCCGTTCGGGGCAACTGACCTTGGACCAGACGTTGCCGTGCTCGCGCATGAGTTTCACGAAGAGCTCGAACTCGGGGCCGTCCACCGGCTGGCCGACGTCGGGCCGGCCCATGTGGTCGACCACCACGATGGTGGGCAGCGCGGTGAAGAAGTCCCACAGCTCGGGCAGGTCCACGGCCTCGAAGTAGACCACCACGTGCCAGCCCAGCGGCGCGATGCGCCCGGCGATCTCCAGCAGTTCGTCGCGCGGCGTGAAGTCGACCAGGCGGCGCACGAAGTTGAAGCGCACGCCGCGGACGCCGCAGGCGTGCATGTAGTGCAGTTCGTGGTCGGTGACGGTGCGCTTGACGGTGGCCACGCCGCGCGCACGGCCGTCCGCGTGCTTGAGCGCATCGACCATGGCCCGGTTGTCGGTGCCATGGCAGGTGGCCTGCACGACCACGTTGCGGGCCAGCCCGAGGTGGTCGCGCAAGGCGTAGAGCTGTTGCCGCGACGCGTCGCACGGCGTGTACTTGCGCCCCGCCGCATAGGGAAACACGGCGCCGGGGCCGAAGACATGGCAGTGCGCGTCGACACTGCCCGGCGGCACGGTGAAACGTGGTTTGCTGGGCTTGGCGTGCCAGTCGAGCCAGCCGGGGGTCTTCTCGAAGCTCATGTCATTTGTTCCCAAGCGCATTGCACGACCCGCGACGCATGAATCGTTCGCGCGGGCAGCGAGTCCGCCTGCGGCCCGTTGCGGACCTTGACTGTCCGCTTTCGCGTGCGGGCTGTGGTGGCGGCAAAGGGGTGTCCGGGCGGGGCGCGGCCACCGGTGGTTGAGCGGCAGGCGGTGCCCGGCGGGGGCGCTGTGTGTGGCGCCGAGCAGCGCAGTCTTGAGGGGGGCGCGCGCAGCGCGCTTCGTGAACTGACTTGCC
>JACZKT010000606.1 GCA_014859905.1 Rubrivivax sp. | reverse complement strand
GATCAGGATCGGCTTGACGAATCGTGCGGCGGGTTTCATCGCTTGTCGCGCTCCGTAGGTGAGCCGGCCTCGGGTGCACCGTTGTCAGGTGCCACCAGCGTGGCGACGCGCTCAGGGCCCAACGCACCGGTGGCGCGCAGCAGGCTCAGGCGCGTGGTGATGAGGTCGAACTGCGCCTGCAACCGGTCGGCCTGCGCGCCGAGCAGCGCGGTTTCGGCATTGAGCACGTCGGTGATCAGGCCCACGCCCTGGTCGAGCCTGAGCTCTTCGATCGCCAGCGCCTCGCTCGCCTCGGCGATGCTGGTGGCCGTGACGCGCAGCCGCGACCCGGCCTCGGCGTGCGCATTCCATGCGTCTTCGACCTGCTTGTCGACTTCGAGCCGCAGCTGTTGTGCGGCCAGTTCGGTCTGGCGCCGCGCAACGACGGCTTCGTCGACGCGCGCTCGGCGCACGCCGCCGTCGAACAGCGGCACGCTCAACATCACGCCGACATGCCAGTCGTTGAAGAAACGGCCGTCGCCGCCGCTGCGCTCGCTCAGGCCGCTGCGCAACGACACCTCGGGACGCGACTCGCCGCGCGCCAGCTCTTCCCTGGCGCGGCCGGCGGCCGTCTGCCGCTCGGCGATCTGCAGTTCGGGGCGCTGCGCCAGCGCCTGCTGGCGCATCTGCTCGAGGGTCGCATCGGGCGTCCATGCCGCCACGTAGCGCGTCAGCACCGGTTCTTGCGCCGGGCGCGGTATGCCGGCGAGCTGATACAGCAGCGTCCACGCCTCGCGGCCGCGGTGCTCGATCCGCAGGCGGTCGTGGCGCGCCTTGGTCAACAGCGTGCCGATCTTGAGCGGTTCGAGCTTGCCTGTCTTGCCGGTGTCGCGCAGCAGCGCGGCGCGCTTGGCCTGCGCCTCGAGCGACGCGATGCGCGCTGCATAGACCTGTGCCAAAGCGTCGAGCTGCTGGATCTTGAAATAAGCGGAACTCACGTTGAAGGTGAGTTCCTGGGCACCGAGGCGCTCGCGTTCGCGCGTGATCTGCTGCCCGAGGTCAGCGAGCACGATGCCCTGGGTGAGCCTGCCACCGGTGTACAGCGGCAGCTTGAGCGCCAGGCCCAGGTCGACGATCGTGGTGTCCAGCGGCGGGAACACGCCCGCTTCACGAATGCCGTGCACGAAGGTCGGGTAGCCGTAACGCGTGGCATTGGCGCTGGCGTCGAGCGTCGGGCTCCTCGCCGCGCGCGCAGCGGCCAAGCCCAAGCCCGCGCGGTCGATTTCGAGTCGCTGCGAGAGTTGTTGCGGGTTCTGCGTCAGGGCTTGCCGGATCGCGTCGGTCAGGCTCAGCGTTGCCGTCTGCGCCATGCTGGCCTGCGCTGCCGCGGCAACCACGCAAGCGGTCAGAAGGTGTCGCAACTTGCTGGTGGGCCGCAAGCACAGCCCGGCACCTACGACAGCGATCCGGGTGTTCATCGGGCGCGTTTCCCTGCATCCGGCGGGTCGCGCCGCGATCCTGCTGCCGCATCGTGCGGGACTGCTGCGGCACAGGAAGCCGAGCTGGCGCTCGCGATGCCGCGGCGATAGATGGCAAAAGCACCGGGTGCGCAATTGCGCACGCCTTCGAGCTTGCCGCCCAGCATGGCCTGCATCACCAGGCCCTGGACCATGCCGATGAACAGCGCCGCTGCAGGTACGGCATCGACCTGTGCCTCGATCTCCCCCTGCGACTGGCCCTGCTCGATCAGAACCCGCAAGCGCTCGCCGTAGCGGCGCATCAGTCCCTGCGCCATGCGCTTGGCCGGGGTCGGCTCCGCGCGTTGCAGCTCTCCGAACATCATGCGAGGCACGCCCGGGTGTCTGGCCACGAAATCGATGTGCGCCATGAATACGGCCTCCAATGCGGCCAAGGGCGATGCGGCGGCCTGCGCCGCCCGATCCGTGCGACTGAGCAGCCGCTCGCTAACCCAGCCGATCACGGCTTCCCAGATCGCGTCCTTGGTGGGGAAATGCCGGAACAGGGCGCCCTGGGTCAGGTTCATGTGCGCGGCAATCGCAGTGGTGGTGATTTCGCTGGGATTGCGTTCGGCGGCCAGCGCCACGACCGACTCGATCGTGAGGGCGCGACGTTCGTCGGCGGGCAGGCGTGCGGTTTCGGTGATCATCCTGGCGTCCTGAAGCAAGTAAGTATTCTATTACTTGCTGGTGGCAACGCTGATGCACATCAACAAACAGCGCCGACGGTGTCCGTCATGGGGACTGTCGGTTCATCGAACGATCGCCAGCGCAGTCCGGGTAGCCGTGCCGCCTGGCGGGCTGGTGACGTCCAGGCGAGTCAGCGTCGAATGAGGGCACGCCACGCGCACCCCATCGAACCCGAATCAGCGGCCCTTGTTTCGGCCACCACCGCCCTGGCCCCCGGACTTGCCATACTGGCCGCCCGTCCCGGAGCCGTCGCGTGCCATCGTGCCCTTGCCTTGCCCCTGGGCACTGCCCGCTTGACTGCGGGACGCCTTTGCCTCGGCACGCTGCTCCGGGGTCATGGCGGCCATGTCGGACTGGCGTTGCACACGATAGGCCTCGCGCTCCTGCTGGGTCATCCGGGAGGGATCGACGTTTGGCGCTGCCTGCGCAAAACTGGTTCCCGTGGCCGCGAGTCCGAGGATCAGCGCTGCGCCGTTCAGAATGGTTCTGGTGTTCATCATGAGTTCCTGTTGAGTGGGTTGCGTTGCCGTTGCCAGGGTGCATCCCTGACGAACCGATGATGATGGCGACGAGATGCTCGACGATTTCCGTAGCGCGACCGGTGGTTTCAGTGGGTTACCGAAGGCCTGCTGCCTGTGACGGCGCCAGGCCGGACGCGCATGGCGCGGGCAACTCAACCCAGGCCGCGAGTCCACCGCCGTCGCGCCGCTCGAGTCTGACGCCCCAGCCATTCGCGTGCGCCAGTTGCCGCACGATTGCCAGCCCCAACCCGAAACCGCCGGCCACCGGGTTCGCTGAACCCTCGACGCGGTGGAACGGCCGGAAGACGGCGTCCAGTTGATCCTGTGGAATCGCCGGGCCGCGGTCCAGCACGCCGATGCGCACGTGTACCGGTTTGCCCGCCGCCTGCGCCACGGCCTGGCCGACCAGCTCGATCGGCCCCGGGGCATAGCGCAGCGCGTTGCCGAGCAGGTTGTCGAGAATGCGCGCCAGCATGTCGGGCGCCGCAATCGCACGCAGGTCCCCAGGGCAACGCACGATCAGCGATGCACCGGCGGCGTCGGCGGCGGCGCGATGCACCTGCGTGCGCGCTTGCAGCCACGCACACAGATCGAGGGCCTGACCGGCTTCAGGGCGCAAGCCTCTTGCGATCTCCAGCAGTTGCCCGATCAGGCGGTTCATCTCCTCGATGTCGAGCTCGAGCCGCACAATCAGAGCAGGTTCGGGCTTGAGGGTCAGCATCTCCAGCGCGAGCCGCATGCGCGCCAGCGGTGTGCGCAAGTCATGCGAGAGGCCGGCAAACAGCGTCGTTCGAGCATCGCTGAGTTCACGCACCTGAAGCGCCATTCGGTTGAAATGGTGCGCCAGGGCAGCCAGCTCGCGCGGCCCGGTCTCCGGCAACAGGTCGGGGTGCGCGCCTTTCGCGAGCTGGGCAGCCGCCAACTCGAAACGTGCCACCGGCTGCGCGATCCGGCTCGCCAACCACCAGGCCAGGGCGCCGACGAGCAGCATGCCGGCGGCCAGCGCGGCCGCGAGGACGGCGAATGGATTGGTTTGCAGCCGGTTTATCGCAAAGCCCACGCCGACCGATCGGCCACCGGCCGGAATGGCGATCCAGAGCCAGTCGCTGCCATCGGCGGCGACTTCCCGCAGGAAGAAGGCTTCCTGGCCGAGCCGGCGCTCGAAGGCGAGTTCGAGGAAACGGATGTACAAGCCGTGGCGCAGCCCGGTATCGGGCGCCGGCAGCATGCTCGGGCGCAGCGCGATCTGGTAGCCGCGGGCGAGTTCAGCCTCGAACACCGGGCGCGTCTCGGGCGGCAGTTCGGTCCACGTCTGCGCCGACAGCACCATCAGTCCGGCCAGGTCGTCCGCCGCTCGCTCGGACATCGGCAGCATGATGAACCCCAGTACGGCGGCCGCGGTAATCAGTTCGAGCGTGATGAACAGTGCGGCCAACCAACGCGTGTACAGGCGGGCAAGCCCGTTGCCGCTGGGAGCCTGTTGCATCAGGTCGATGCGCCGAGCGGGTGGAACAGGTAGCCCTCGCCGCGAACGGTGCGGATGTACGCGGGGCGCGCCGGATCGGCCTCGATCTTGCGGCGCAGGCGCGTCACGCGCACATCGATGCTGCGGTCGAAGGCGCCGCGCTCGTAGCCCTTGAGGCGATCGATCAGGCTGTCGCGCGACAGCACGCGGTTGGGGTGCTCGACGAAGATGCGCAACAACTCGATCTCGCCGCTCGACACGGGCACCTCGGCGCCGTCACGCAGCAGCCGCCAGGCGTCGGTGTCGAGCGTGAACGGACCAAAGCGGTGCAAGTGGGCTGCCGGCGCCGCCGCGGCGGCAGGCATCGGCACGCCGGTGCCGGCTGGGCGTGCGCGGCGAAGCAGGGCGCGCAGTCGCGCCTGCAGTTCGCGCGGACTGAAAGGCTTGGGCAGGTAGTCGTCGGCGCCAACCTCGAGCCCGACGACGCGATCGATTTCATCGCCGCGCGCCGACAGCATCAGGATCGGAATGTCGGAGGTCTTGCGCAACGCGCGCGCGAGGCTCAAGCCATCCTCGCCGGGCAGCATCAGATCGAGCACGATCGCGTCGGGCATGGCTTGGGCCAGGCGCTCGTGCATCTGCACGCCGTCGGCCGCCGCGTCGACGACAAAGCCGCTCGTCGTGAGGTAGCTGGTCAGGAGTTCGCGCAAGGCTTGGTCATCGTCGACGACCAGGATGCGAACCGGCACGGAAGCAGTCATGGTGGCGCAGTCTAACGACCGCAGTAGCCCAACACGCGAGGGCGAAACACGATGAAACCCGGTGAAACGCGGTGGCACGCGCAGGACATCGCCGCGCAACCCGCCCTGCGCACCATGCAGTCCATGCACACCGAACCCTCCAACCGCCTCGCGACAAGACCCTTGTCGGCGCGCACGCGGCTTTTGCGCTCGCTGCTGGCTGCTCTCTTGCTTGGCGCCGGCGCTGCCCACGCGGCCGACACGCAAGAGACCGCCGTCGAGCGACCGCTCGATCTGTCGCTGCCGCGCGACATGCCTGCCAAGGCGGGCCCGATCAAGAAGCCCGGCGACGGCCGCATCGACAGCAAGCCCTATGGCAGCGGCTACGAGGCCCGCAGGTTGAACGCCGCCCGGAACAGCGCGGCCAGCGCCGCTGGACCCGACAGCGCGGGGTCTTCCGGCGCCGCTAGCGCCGGTTTGCGCGGCGCGGCCACCGGGCCCGCCGCCAGAGCGGCCGGGGGTGGCCACCGCAGCAGTGGCACAGGCGGTCGCGGTCGGCGCTGAACACCACTTCCACCAGCTCACGAAAGAAGCACGACATGGGAACGAAGAACGCGACGGAGATCATCGGGACAGCGACGCTCGCGGTGCTGGCCATCACCGCAGCGGCGTTTGTCGTCGCCTGCGGGGGCGGCGGCGACACCTCGACCGGGCAGCTGGACGGCATTGCGCAAGCGACACGTTCGACAGCCGCGCTCGAGACCACGCTGACAACGATCGCTCCAGCGGCCCTATCCACCGAGGAAGCGTCCAGCCCTCGACATCCGCGACCTGCGGGCCATCAAGCCCACGATTGACAACGCCGACGTCCTGCTCGTGGACGAGAACCCGGAGAAGGGCTCTCGCAACCACCTGCGCGCGTTTCACGACAACCTGCTGCGCCAGGACGCCAGCTACACGCCCAAGTGCGTCACGCAGGCCGAGAACGACGCGAGCGTCAACTCGCCGAAAGAAGGCGGATAGACCCCAACCAATGCCCTGAGCGCGGACTGGCCGCGCGGGGCGATGGTGCCGGCAGCATGGAGCCGCCGGCATTTCTCGACAACAAGGATCGGAAAATGAAGTTCATTAACAAAGCCCTGGTGGCCGCCGCTGCGCTGGCCGCCCTTTCCGCGCAAGCCGAGGGCCTGTACGTCGGCGGCAGCATCGGTGCCTCGCGCTACAGCGACGACTTCGGCGGCGCGTTCACCGACCGCTCCGACACCGGGCTCAAGCTGTATGGCGGCTATGTGAGCGCCGGTCAAGACCCGTCCTCCGATGACGGCGAGGTGTCGGTTTTCGCTTTGCACGAATTTCAGATTCCTTGAGGCCCCTGCCAGGCCGCCG
>JACZKT010000605.1 GCA_014859905.1 Rubrivivax sp. | reverse complement strand
CCCCTGGGCCAGTGCCTGCCGCTGCCCAAGGGCCTGAACATGGTCGAGGCGGCGAGCCTGCCCGAGACGGTTTTCACGGTGTGGCAGAACGTGTTCAGCATCGCGCGGCTGCAGCCGGGCGAGACGCTGCTGGTGCAGGGCGGCGCCAGCGGCATCGGCGTCACCGCCATCCAGCTGGCCAAGGCGCTCGGCTCGCGCGTCATCGTCACTGCCGGCAGCAGCGACAAGTGCGCCGCCTGCCTGGCGCTGGGCGCCGACCATGCCATCAACTACCGCACGCAGGATTTCGTCGCCGAAACGAAGCGCCGGACCGGCGGCCGCGGCGCCGACGTCGTGCTCGACATGGTGGCCGGCGACTATGTCGGGCGCGAACTGGAGTGCCTGGCCGACGACGGACGGCTGGCGATCATCGCCGTGCAGGGCGGTACCGCGGCGCAGATCGACGCGGGCCTGGTACTGCGCAAGCGGCTGACGATCAGCGGCTCGACGCTGCGGCCGCGGCCGCTGGCCTACAAGGCCGCGCTGGCGCGCGAACTCCACGCGCGTGTCTGGCCGTTGCTCGAGTCCGGCCGTGTCAAGCCCGTGATCCACCAGGTCTTCCCGGCCGCCAGGGCGGCCGAGGCGCACGCGCTGATGGAATCGAGCACGCACGTCGGCAAGATCGTTCTTTCCTGGTCAGCCTAGGAGCCGCAGATGCAACGCAAGCTGGTGGTCGGAAACTGGAAGATGCACGGCAGCCGCCCGGCCAATGCCGAGTTGCTGGCAGCGCTGCTGGGCGCGCGGCCCTTCGGTGCCGACGTGGCGGTGTGCGTGCCTTACGTCTACCTCAACGAGACCGCGGCCACGCTGGCAGGTAGTGACATCCGCTGGGGCGCTCAGGACGTGTCGGCACACGAGCAGGGCGCCTACACCGGCGAGGTGTCGGCGGCGATGCTGGCCGAGTGCGGCTGCCGCTATGTCATCGTGGGCCACTCGGAGCGCCGCGCCTACCACGCCGAGAGCGACGCGCTGGTGGCTCGCAAGGCCCAGGCCGCGCTGGCGCGCGGCGTGACGCCGGTGGTCTGCGTCGGCGAGACGCTGGCCGAACGCGAGGCCGGCGAGACCGAAGACGTCGTCAAGCGCCAGCTCTCGGTCGTCATCCACCAACTGGCGCACTGCGCGGCCGAGATGGTGGTGGCCTACGAGCCGGTGTGGGCCATCGGCACCGGCCGCACTGCGTCGCCCGAACAGGCGCAGGCCGTGCACGCCGTGCTGCGCGCCCAGCTGCAGGCCGCCACCGGGCATGGCGCGACCATGAAGATCCTCTACGGCGGCAGCGTCAAGCCCGACAACGCCGCCACGCTCTTCGCACAGACCGACATCGACGGCGGGCTCATCGGCGGCGCGTCGCTGAAGGCGGCAGACTTCATCGCCATCTGCCGCGCCGTCGGTTGAGCCCCACACTGGAGACTTTTCGATCATGCAAATCTGGATGACCCTGATCCTGGCGGTGCAGCTGCTGTCGGCACTGGCCATGATCGGCCTCGTGCTGATCCAGCACGGCAAGGGCGCCGACATGGGGGCGTCTTTCGGCAGCGGCGCTTCCGGCAGCCTGTTCGGGGCCACCGGCAGCGCGAACTTCCTGTCGCGCTCGACAGCCGCGCTGGCCACCGTCTTCTTCTGCTGCACGCTGGCCCTGGCCTACCTCGGCAACAACGCCAGCGTGCGCAACACCGTTGAAAGCGGCAGCGTGCTCGACCGCGCCGCGCCGGCGGCCAGTGCGCCGGCCACCGGGGCCATTCCCGGCACCGCACCGGTCGTCATGCCGGTGCCAACGCCGGCAGCGTCGGAAGCCGGCTCGCGCTAGCCCCCTGGAGGGGCCGGAAGGGCCATGAATTGAGGCTAGAATTTGCTGTTGTCCGGGGCGCGATGTCCCTCATGCAAGCCGGGCTGGATGCAAGCAGAAGTGACGTCGTGCCGACGTGGTGAAACTGGTAGACACGCTATCTTGAGGGGGTAGTGGCGAAAGCTGTGCGAGTTCGAGTCTCGCCGTCGGCACCAGGGATTGTGAAGTGACAGCCGGGCGCGCCGGTGCGCAACCGCCGCAAGGTGGTGTCCGCAAGGCGCGCTTTTTTGCGGCCGCGTACGACCTGACGGGAGTCTGACAGAGTCATGGACCTGCAAACCTACCTGCCCGTGATCCTGTTCATCCTGGTGGGTGTCGCGGTGGGCGTGTTGCCGCAGCTCATCGGCTTCGTCTTCGGGCCGAACCGGCCCAACGTCGAAAAGAACAGCCCCTACGAATGCGGCTTCGAGGCCTTCGAGGACGCACGCATGAAGTTCGACGTGCGCTACTACCTGGTGGCGATCCTGTTCATCCTGTTCGACCTGGAGATCGCCTTTCTCTTCCCATGGGCAGTGGCGCTGCGCGACATCGGGGCGTCGGGCTTCTGGGCCATGATGGTCTTCCTCACCATCCTCGTCGTGGGCTTCGTCTACGAGTGGAAAAAGGGCGCCCTCGACTGGGAATGACGGAGCAGCACGATGGGCATCGAAGGCGTACTCAAGGAAGGCTTCGTCACCACCTCGGTGGACAAGCTGATCAACTGGTCGAAGACCGGCTCGCTGTGGCCGATGACCTTCGGCCTGGCCTGCTGCGCCGTCGAGATGATGCATGCCGGTGCGGCGCGCTACGACATCGACCGCTTCGGCATGCTGTTCCGACCCAGCCCGCGCCAGAGCGACCTCATGATCGTCGCCGGCACGCTGTGCAACAAGATGGCGCCGGCGCTGCGCAAGGTCTACGACCAGATGGCCGAGCCGCGCTGGGTGCTGAGCATGGGCTCGTGCGCCAACGGCGGCGGCTACTATCACTACAGCTATTCGGTGGTGCGCGGCTGCGACCGCATCGTGCCGGTGGACGTCTACGTGCCGGGCTGCCCGCCCACGGCCGAGGCGCTGCTCTACGGCATCCTGCAGTTGCAGGCCAAGATCCGGCGCGAGAACACCATCGCGCGTTGAGCCCCGACCCCGGACCCCGACGATGACGCTCAAGCTCGACACCCTGCAGGCGGCCCTGCAGGCTGCACTTCCCGACGCCCTGGGCGAGGGCCGGGGCAAGCTGGTGCGCGACTTCGGCGAGATCACCGTCACCGTACCCGCCAGCACCTATCTCGACGTCGCCCGCGTGTTCCGCGACGACCCCGCGCTGCACTTCGAGCAACTCGTCGACCTCTGCGGCGTGGACTATTCCGACTACCGGAACCAGCCCTGGGACGGCCCGCGCTACTGCGTCGCGGTGCACCTGTTGTCGGTCAAGCACAACTGGCGCGTGCGGCTGAAGGTCTTCGCGCCCGACGACGACGTGCCGCTGGTGGCCTCGGTGAACGAGCTCTGGGCATCGGCCAACTGGTTCGAGCGCGAGGCCTTCGACCTCTACGGCATCATTTTCGAAGGCCACCTCGACCTGCGCCGCATCCTTACCGACTACGGCTTCATCGGCCACCCGATGCGCAAGGACTTCCCGACCACGGGCCACGTCGAGATGCGTTACGACCCGGAGAAGAAGCGCGTGATCTACCAGCCGGTGACGATCGAGCCGCGCGAGATCGTGCCGCGCGTGGTGCGCGAAGAGAACTATGGCGGATTGCAATGAAGTACGCATGTCTTCCCAAGCGGACGCCGCGGAACCGGCTTTGCCGGGCCGCTGGCGTCGCCCCCCTGGGGGGGAGCGCCGAAGGCGCTACGGGGGGGATCGTCTGATGGCCGAGATCAAGAACTACACCCTGAACTTCGGCCCGCAGCACCCGGCGGCGCACGGCGTGCTGCGCCTGGTGCTCGAGCTCGACGGCGAGGTCATCCAGCGCGCCGACCCGCACATCGGGCTGCTGCACCGCGCCACCGAAAAGCTCGCCGAGAGCAAGACCTACCTCCAGGCGCTGCCCTACATGGACCGCCTGGACTACGTGTCGATGATGTGCAACGAGCACGCCTACTGCCTGGCGATCGAGAAGCTGCTGGGCGTGGACGTGCCCGAGCGCGCGCAGTACATCCGCGTCATGTTCAGCGAGATCACGCGGCTGCTCAACCACCTGCTGTGGCTGGGCGCGCACGGGCTGGATTGCGGTGCGATGAACATCTTCATCTACTGCTTCCGCGAACGCGAAGACCTGTTCGACATGTACGAGGCGGTGAGCGGCGCGCGCATGCACGCGGCCTACTTCCGCCCGGGCGGCGTCTACCGCGACCTGCCCGATTCGATGCCGCAGTACAAGGTCAGCCGCATCAAGAATGAGAAGGCCGTCAAGGCGCTCAACGACACCCGCTCGGGAACGCTGCTGGACTTCATCGACGACTTCACCAAGCGCTTCCCGAAGTACGTCGACGAGTACGAGACCCTGCTCACCGACAACCGCATCTGGAAGCAGCGCACGGTGGGCATCGGCGTCGTCACGCCCGAGCGCGCGCTCAACCTCGGCTTCACCGGCCCCATGCTGCGCGGCTCGGGCATTGCCTGGGACCTGCGCAAGATGCAGCCCTACGACGTCTATGAACGCATGGACTTCGACGTGCCCGTGGGCACCGGCGGCGACACCTACGACCGCTATCTCGTGCGCGTCGAGGAGATGCGCCAGAGCAACCGCATCATCCAGCAGTGCGTGTCCTGGCTGCGCGAGCACCCGGGCCCGGTCATCACCGCCAACCACAAGGTGGCGCCGCCTTCGCGCGTGGACATGAAGTCCAACATGGAAGAGCTCATCCACCACTTCAAGCTGTTCACCGAGGGCATGCACGTGCCCGAGGGCGAAGCCTACGCGGCGGTCGAGCACCCCAAGGGCGAGTTCGGCATCTACCTGGTGAGCGACGGCGCCAACAAGCCCTACCGGCTGAAGATCCGCGCCCCCGGTTTCGCGCACCTGGCGGCGCTGGACGAGATGGCACGCGGCCACATGATCGCCGATGCCGTCGCGATCATCGGCACCATGGACATCGTGTTCGGCGAGATCGACAGATGACGTTTTCCGAAGCCACGCTGGCGCGCTTCGCACGCGAAGTCGCCAAGTACCCTGCCGACCAGAAGCCATCGGCCGTGATGGCCTGCCTGGCCATCGTGCAGCACGAACAGGGCCATGTCTCGACCGCGGCCGAGGACGCCATCGCCGCCGTTCTGGGCATGGCGCCGATCGCGGTACACGAGGTCACGACCTTCTACAACATGTACAACCAGCAGCCGGTGGGCAAGTTCAAGCTCAACGTCTGCACCAACCTGCCGTGCGCGCTGCGCAGTGGCGACAAGGCGCTGCAGCACCTGTGCAAGAGGCTCGGCGTCGAGCCTTATGGCACCACCCCCGACGGGCGTTTCACCGTGCAGCCCAGCGAATGCCTGGGTGCCTGCGCCGATGCGCCGGTGATGCTGGTCAACGACCGCGAGATGCTGAGCTTCATGGACGACGAGCGGCTGGACGAACTGGTGGACATGCTGCGCGACGCCGACCTCGCGAGCGGCGGATCGCGGGACGGACCATGATCGATCTCTCCCGGTTCAAGACCACGGGGCAGCAGACCTGCTTCCACGGCCGCCACATCCAGCCGCAGATCTACACCGGCCTCGACGGCCGCAACTGGCGGCTGCAGGACTACATGGCGCGCGGCGGCTACTCGGCGCTGAAGAAGATCCTGGGTGTGGATCAGCCCGATGGCGCCGCCGGCATGACGCCCGACCAGGTGATCGCCGAGGTCAAGCTCAGCGCCCTGCGCGGCCGCGGCGGCGCGGGATTCCCGACCGGGCTGAAGTGGAGCTTCATGCCGCGCCAGTTCCCGGGCCCCAAGTACCTGGTCTGCAACTCCGACGAAGGCGAGCCCGGCACCTGCAAGGACCGTGACCTGCTGGCCTACAACCCGCACATCGTCATCGAAGGCATGGTCATCGCCGCCTACGCGATGGGCGTGAAGACGGGCTACAACTACATCCACGGCGAGATCTTCGAGATCTACGAACGCTTCGAGCAGGCGCTGGAAGAGGCGCGGGCTGCCGGCTGCCTGGGCGAGCGCATCCTGGGCAGCCAATTCAGCTTCGAGTTGCACGCGCACCACGGTTTCGGCGCCTACATCTGCGGCGAGGAAACGGCGCTGCTGGAAAGCCTGGAAGGCAAGAAAGGCCAGCCGCGTTTCAAGCCGCCGTTTCCGGCCAGCTTCGGCCTCTATGGCAAGCCGACGACGATCAACAACACCGAGACTTTTGCCGCGGTGCCGTGGATCATCAACCACGGCGGCCAGGCCTACCTGGAATGCGGCAAGCCGAACAATGGCGGCACCAAGATCTTCAGCGTCGTGGGTGACGTCGAGCGGCCCGGCAACTTCGAGGTTCCGCTCGGCACGCCGTTCGCCACGCTGCTGGAGCTGGCCGGTGGCGTGAAGGGCGGCCGCGCGCTCAAGGCCGTGATCCCCGGCGGCTCGCCGGCGCCGGTGCTGCCCGCGAAGACGATGATGGACATGACGATGGACTACGACGCCATCGCCAAGGCCGGCTCGATGCTGGGCAGCGGAGCCGTGATCGTGATGGACGACACCCGCTGCATGGTCAGGAGCCTGCTGCGGCTGAGCTACTTCTACCAGCACGAGAGCTGCGGCCAGTGCACGCCCTGCCGCGAAGGCACGGGCTGGCTGTGGCGGCTGGTCGACCGCATCGAACACGGCAAGGGCCGCCCCGAGGACCTGGACCTGCTCGATTCGGTGGCCGAAGACATCAAGGGCCGCACGATCTGCGCCCTGGGCGACGCGGCGGCGATGCCGGTGCAGGGCATGCTCAAGCACTTCCGCGACGAATTCGCGTACCACGTCGAACACAAGTGCTGCATGGTGGCTGCTGCGGCAACCCTCACCCCGACCCCTCTCCCAGAGGGAGAGGGAGTTGCCCTCACCCCGACCCCTCTCCCAGAGGGAGAGGGAGTGAATTCATGATCGAAATCGAACTCGACGGCAAGAAGGTCAGCGTCACCGAGGGCAGCATGGTGATGCATGCCGCCGAAGCAGCGGGCACCTACATCCCTCACTTCTGCTATCACAAGAAACTCAGCATCGCGGCCAACTGCCGCATGTGCCTGGTCGACATCGAGAAGATGCCCAAGCCGATGCCGGCCTGCGCCACGCCGGCCACCAACGGCATGGTGGTGCGCAGCAAGAGCGACAAGGCCGTCAAGGCGCAGAAGTCGGTAATGGAGTTCCTGCTCATCAACCACCCGCTGGACTGCCCCATCTGCGACCAGGGCGGCGAATGCCAGCTGCAGGACCTGGCGGTGGGCTACGGCGCCAGCGCCTCGCGCTACAGCGAAGAAAAGCGCGTCGTCTTCCACAAGGACGTGGGCCCGCTGATCAGCATGGAGGAGATGAGCCGCTGCATCCACTGCACGCGCTGCGTGCGCTTCGGCCAGGAAGTGGCCGGCGTGATGGAGCTCGGCATGATCCACCGCGGCGAGCACAGCGAGATCACCACCATCGCCGGCCGCACCATCGACAGCGAACTGTCGGGCAACATGATCGACATCTGCCCGGTGGGGGCGCTGACCAGCAAACCCTTCCGCTACAGCGCCCGCACCTGGGAGCTCTCGCGCCGCAAGTCGGTCAGCCCGCACGACAGCGTCGGTGCCAACCTCATCGTGCAGGTCAAGGCCGGCCGCGTGATGCGCGTGGTGCCACTGGAAAACGAGGACGTCAACGAGTGCTGGATCGCCGATCGCGACCGTTTCAGCTACGAGGCCCTGAACAGCGAGTCGCGGCTGACGCAGCCGATGATCAAGCAGGGCGGGGCCTGGCAGGCGGTGGACTGGAACACGGCACTGGCTTTCGTGGCCGACGGTCTGAAGCGCGTGCAGGCCGAGTTCGGTGCCGCCGAGCCCGGTGCCGGCATCGGTGCCATCGGCCATGCTGCTTCGACCACCGAAGAGCTGCACCTGCTGGCCCGGCTGGTGCGCGGCCTCGGCAGCGAGAACATCGACCACCGCACGCGGCATGCCGATTTCGGCAACGCGGCGCCGGCGGGCCACGCGCGCTGGCTGGGCACCTCGATCGTGTCGCTGGCCAAGCTGGACCGCGCCTTCGTCATCGGCTCCTTCCTGCGCAAGGATCACCCGCTGCTGGCCCAGCGCCTGCGCCAGGCCGTGCGTCGTGGCGCAAAGGTGATGAGCCTGCACGCGGTGCACGACGACTGGGC
>JACZKT010000604.1 GCA_014859905.1 Rubrivivax sp. | reverse complement strand
AGGCTGGCCTGCACCGCGCCGCCGCTGTACAGGGGCACCGACAGCTGCAGTCCGATCGACCTCTGGTGCGTGGTCTGGTTGAGCGTGGACACGGAGTCGTTCTGGGCCCGCGACATGCTGGCCACCACGTCCAGGCGCGGGAAATGACCTGCACGCTGGCGCTCGATGCCATGGCGCGCCGCGTCCACATTCAGGCTGCGAAAGCGCAACAGCGGGTTGTTGTGCATCGTCTGGTCGAGCCAGGCCTGCAGCGTCGGCAAAGGCAGCGACAGCCCGGCGAAGTCGGCCGGCACGGCGCGCAGGGCCACCGTGTCCAGGCCCGTGATGCGTTGCAGGCCCTGGCGCGCAATGGCCAGGTCGTCCTGGCTGCGCGCCAGCCGGGTCTTGGCCAGTTCGGCAGCGGCTTCGCCGGCCGTGGCCTCCTGGATCGTGCCCTCGCCGCGCGTGTAGCGTTGGCGGGCGGTTTCGGCCTGGGCCTGCAGCGAGCGCAGATCCTCGGCCGCCAGCGTCATCACCTCGTATTGCACCA
The DNA here is from genome assembly GCA_014859905.1 of Rubrivivax sp. Taxonomy (GTDB): domain Bacteria; phylum Pseudomonadota; class Gammaproteobacteria; order Burkholderiales; family Burkholderiaceae_C; genus Rubrivivax. The sequence goes on along the minus strand of JACZKT010000604.1, from coordinate 5,476 downwards.
GCACGCCCAGATAGGCAGCGGTGAGGCGGTTGACGAGGTCCATGTGTCGCGCCGCCATCAGCGCCTCGGCGCCCTCGCCCAGCGAGCGGGCCTGCTTGAGGCGGCTCCACGCTTCGTAGTTGAACAGCGGCGTGCGCAGGTTCAGGCTGAGCTGCGGCGAGTCGTAGTCCAGCGGCACGTTCACGCTCTGGTTGAATGAGTTGCCGAATTCGCGTGTCCCGGTCACCCTGGCCACCGATGCATTGAGCGCCACCTGCGGCAGCAGACCGGCGCGTGCCAGCGGCACGCCTTGCCGCGCGGCCTCCAGTTCCTTGGTGGCGATCAGGTACTGCGCGTCGTAACGCAAGGCTGCGTCGTAGGCGTCGCTCAAGGTCAACGGCGCTGCCACGCCCTGCGCCCACAGCGGCGCCGAAACCAGGCCCATGAGCAGGCCCAGGGCAAGGCGGTGGCGCAGCGTTCCTGCCGCGCAAGGCACACCGAACAGGCGCATGCTCACTCCTCGGTCATGGCCGCAGCCACGCGTTTCAGCAGCGGGTGCAGCATGTAGGTCAGCAGCGAGCGCTCACCCGTCTTGATCAGCACCTCGGCCGGCATGCCGGGTTGCAGGTTGCGCCCCCCCAGGGCCTTCACGCCTTCCGGGGTCAGCTCCACGCGCGCCAGGTAGTAGGTCATGACGGCGGCGCCCATCTGTTCGGTCAGGGCATCCCCGGCCAGCGACACCAGGCGGCCGTGCACCACCAGCGTGGGCGAGTCGGCAAACGAGCTGAATCGCACCTCGGCGTTCTCGCCCACCCTGATACGGTCGATCACATGCGGCGGCACCTTGGCGTCCAGCAGCAGGCTCTCGCCTTCGGGCACGATGTCCATCAGCTTCTGCCCCGGCGTCACCACGCCACCGCCGGCCTGGGCCAGCGCCAGGCCCACCACCTGGCCGTCGACCGGCGACGTGATGACCATGCGCCCCAGCTCGGCGGTGATGGCCGCCAGGCGTTCCTGGTTGGCCTGCACCTCCCGGCGTACTTCGGCCAGCTGGCTGCTGACTTCGCGCAGGTACTCCTGCTGGCGCTGCGTCATGCGCAAGCGCACCTCCAGCGCGGCACTCTTCGCGCCCTGGATGTTCTTTTCCAGGTCGGTCAGGGCGGCCATCAGCTCGGCCTGCTGCTGCTCCAGTTGCAGCGCCTGGTTGCGCGGCGCGTAGCCTTCGGCCGACAAAGCCTGCACGTTGCCCAGTTGGCGGGACTGGATCTCGGCTTGCTGGCGGCGGCTGGTCAGCATGCGCTGCAGGCCCGCGGACTGGTTCTCGTAGCCGCTGATGGACTGCTGGCCGGCGTCCATTTCCGCGCGCAAGGCGGCCTGGCGCGAGGCCAGCACCTGGCGCTGCACCGCCATCAACTGCTGCGCCACGGGGTCGTCGGTGCGCAGCAGGTCGGGGTGGAAGCCGATGCCGCTCTTGCCGGTGGCTTCGGCCAGCAGGCGGCCTTCCATGGCGCGCTGCGACAGGTAGTTCTGCCGGATGGCCTCGAAGGTGGCGCGCACGGTAGCGTCGTCCAGCACCACCAGCGTGTCGCCGCGCTTGACGTGCTGGCCCTCGCCCACCGGCACGTCCTTGATGACACCGCCTTGCAGGTGCTGGATGGTCTTGCGGCGCATCTCCACCGACACCGTGGCCGGGGCCGTCACGCCCTCGTCCAGCGGCGCCCAGGCAGCCCAGGCCAGGAACAGGCCGAAGCCCACGATGAGCACCCAGAAGCCCAGCCGTGCGGGGGCGCGGGTGTCGGTTTGCAGGTCGACGGCTTCGACGTCGGTGACGTTCTTCATGAGGCAGGGTCCAGGGTGGGAGCAACAGCGGGCTTGAGCGCCGGCGGCGCAAGACGCGCCACCTGGCCTTGCTCGAGCACCAGGACACGATCGGCGGTGGCCAGCAGATGCGGCTGGTGCACGATCATGAAAACGGTCTTGCCGCGGGCCTTCAGGTCGCGCAGCGTGGTCACCAGGGCGGCCTCGCCGACATCGTCGAGGGCGGCATTGGGTTCGTCCAGCACCACCAGTGCCGGGTCGCCGTACAAGGCGCGCGCCAGGCCGATGCGCTGGCGCTGGCCGCCGGACAGCAGGTTGCCGGCTTCGCCCATGGGCGTGTCGTAACCCTTGGGCAGGCGCAGGATCATGTCGTGCAGGCCGGTGCGGCGCGCCGCCTCGATCACCTGCTCGGAGTCGACGTTGCCGAAGCGGGCGATGTTCTCGGCGATGGTGCCGTCCATCAACTCGATGTCCTGCGGCAGGTAGCCCAGGTGGGCACCCAGCGCCTGGCGCTGCCAGCCGCCGATGGGGTGGCCGTCGAGCAGCACCTGGCCCTGCGTGTCGGGCCAGATGCCGACGATGCAGCGTGCCAGCGTGGACTTGCCGGCGCCCGAGGGGCCGACGATGCCGACCACTTCGCCGGCCTTGAACTCCGCGTCCAGACCCCGCAGGATCGGCTCTTCGCGCCCCGGCGCCGTGGCCACCAGCCCCACCAGCGTGATCTGCCCGGCGATCGCATCCGGCAGCCGCCCCTCGGGCCGTTCCGGGTACTCGTGCAGCAGCGTTTCGATGCGGCCGTAAGACTGGCGTGCGTCGAGGAACTGGCGCCAGGTCTGCACCAGCGCACCGATGGGCCTCAATGCGTTGGCAATGAGCGCGTTGGAGGCGATCATGGCGCCGACGCCGATCTGGCCATGGACGGCCAGGTAGGCGCCGATGGCCAGCGTCAGCGACTGCTGCGTGTACTGCAGGAACTTCGTCGAGGCCTGCAGGCGCTGGTTGTATTCGAATGCCACGCCCTGCCCCTGCATCTGGCGCTGGTGCAACTGCAACCACAGCCGGCGCAGGCTGCCGCGCATGCCCATGGCCTCCACCACCTCGGCGTTGCGCAGCTTGGCGTGCAGGAAGGCGTGGCTGTCGGTGACCCCTTCCATGGCCTTTTCGTGCAGCGGCTTGACGATGCGGTGGCCCAACAGGGCCGCGGTGCACTGCACGATCGTGAACACGATCGCCGCCCAGCCCAGCCATGGGTGCATGAGGAAGAGCACCGCGATGTAGATCAGCGTCCAGGGCAGGTCGAAGAAGGCGAAGACGCCGTTGCCGGTGAGGAACTGGCGCAGGCCGGTGAGGTCGCTCAGCGCCTGCTGCGGCAGGCGCCCGCCGCCCTGCGTCGTGTTGCGCAGGCGGGCTTCGAAGCTGGCGTGGAACACCCGCGTGCTCAGCGCCACGTCGAAGGCGGAGCTGGCGCGCACCAGCAAGCGCGAACGCACCCACTCGGCAAAGCCCATCACCAGGAACAGGAACACCGTCAGTGCCGTGAGCGCGGCCAGCGTCAGGAGGTTGCCACTGACCAAAACGCGGTCGAAGACCTGCAGCATGTACAGCGTGGGCGTGAGCATCAGCACGTTGGCGACCATGCTGAACAGGCCCACCCAGGCGAATTCGCGCCGGAAGGTCCACAGCACGCGGCCCAGTTCGCTGCGCTGGAAGAAGCGCCCGCGAGGCGCGGCCACGGGCACGGCTGCGGCAGCGACCGCAGGCTCGGCCGCGGGCTGGGGCAGGGTCTGGGTCTGCAAGGCAGCGGTGTTCATGCGGGGGCTCCGGGTGTCGGGCCGCCGGGTTTCGGCCCGGCAGGTTTCGGGCCGGCAGGCGTGAAGCCGCTGGGTATCGGGCCGCCGGGGGCACCACCGCCGGGCAGAGCGATGCGGCGCGGCGCCTGGCCGGCGGACTGCACCTGCAACTGCCCCGAGGCCTTGGCCCGGGCTTCTTCGGCTGCCTTGTGCAGCGCGGCCTGTACTTCGTCGCGCGGGCCGAACATCAGGGTCTTGCCGTCGGCCATGACCATGATCTTGTCGGCGGCCGGCAGCAGCGTGATGCGGTGCGTGATCACCACCAGGGTGGCGCCGCGGGCCTTGCAGGCCTTGAGCATCTCGAGCAAGGCAGCCTCGCCGGCTTCGTCGAGGCTGGCATTGGGTTCGTCGAGCACGATCAGCCGCGGCTGGCCGTACACCGCGCGGGCCAGGGCCACGCGCTGGCGCTGGCCGCCCGAGAGCACCGCGCCGTCTTCGCCGATGCGCGTTTCGAAGCCCTGCGGCAGCGCCTCGATGGTCTCCAGCACACCCGCTTCGGCGGCCGCCTCGCGCACCGCGTCCATGTCCACCGAGCCGAAGCGGGCGATGTTCTCGGCCACGGTGCCGTCGAACAGCTCGATGCCCTGCGGCAGGTAACCCACGTGCTGGCCCAGTTCGTCCTTGTCCCAGGTGAAGACGTCGGCACCGTCCAGCCGCACCTTGCCCTGCGCCGCCGGCCACAGCCCCACCAGCAGACGGGCCAGCGTCGTCTTGCCCGCTGCCGAGGGCCCGATGATGGCCACCATCTCGCCCGGCTGGGCCGCGAACTGCACCCCTTTGAGGATCGCGCTCGTGCCGCCCGGGGCGCCGGCCACCAGCGACTCGACCGTCAGCACGCCCTTGGGTGCGGGCAAGGACATCTGCTCCTTTGCCGTGGGCCCGTCGCCCAGGATCTTGTCCAGGCGCTGGTAGGCGTCACGGGCCAGCACCACGGTGCGCCACTGCGCCACCAGTTGCGCCAGCGGCTGCAGCACCCGGGCCCCCAGGATGGAAGCCACGATCATCATCGCCGCGCCGCCCCACAGCCCGCCCTGCAGCGACAAGGCGCAGGCCGCGCCCAGCAGCAGCGAACCCTGCATGGTCTGCACCAGCTTGGCGGCCACGGCGTTGAGCCCGCCGACGTCGGAGGCCTGTGATTGCCAGGCCACGAACTTGCTCTGCCTTTCGGCCCAGCGCTGGTGCACGCCGGCCACCATGCCCATGGACTCGATCACCTGCGCATTGCGCAGGGCCCCGCCGGCATAGGTCTGGGCTGCGGAAGAGGCCTGGGTGGCGGCAGAGAGCCAGGGCATGGTGCGGCGCTCGGTGATGGCCGCGAGCATGACCTGGACCAGCAGGCCGCCCAGGGCCATCCAGCCGAGCACGGGCCCGATGGCAAACAGGAAGAACAGGAAGATGGTCGCCGCGGGCAGATCCATGACCGCCGTCACCGGCGGGGACGGAATGAACTCGCGCAAGGTGCGCAGATCGCCGAAGGCCAGGGCCTGGTTGACGGGCCGGCCTTCGGCGCGCAGCCGGAACATGGCGTCGAACAGCGGCAGGCGCATCTTCTCGTCGACCTGTTCCGCGGCCCGGTGCAGGATGCGGGCGCGCGCCAGGTCCAGCAGTTCCATCACGATGTAGATGCCCACCACGGCCAGCAACAGCATGACCAGCGTGCGCTCGTTGCGGCTGTTGAGCACGCGGCCGTAGACCTCGAACATGAACCAGGAGGGCGTGAACATGAGCAGCCCGCTGACTACGCTGAGCCCGATGGCCTTCAGGTACAGCGGCCGCGGCAGCCACAGGCTGGCCTTGACGAAGCGCTGCTGCGCCGGCGGCAAGGTGGG
>JACZKT010000603.1 GCA_014859905.1 Rubrivivax sp. | reverse complement strand
CCTCGGCACCGTGGGCCCGCCGCATGCCGAAATCGACGAGGCGGCGGCCGCGTGCGGCGAGCACGACCCGCGCCGCCTTCGATGCGATCAGGGTCTGGAAGTGGACGAAGTTGAGCAGGCGGCTTTCGACGAACTGCGCCTGCGGCAGCGGCGCCGTCACACGCAGGATGGGCTCGTCGCCGAAAAACACGCTGCCTTCGGGCATGGCATGGACGTCGCCCGTGAAGCGAAACGACGCCAGGTAGTCCAGCAGCCGCCGCGAGCTGCTGCCGCGGCGCTCCAGCCAGTCGATCTCGGCCGGGCTGAACGACAGCGTCTCGAGGAAGTCGAGCGCCTGCTCGAGCCCGGCGGCGACGAGGAAGTTGCGCCCGGGCGGCAACTTGCGGACGAAGAGCTCGAAGGTCGCGCTGTCGTCCATGCCCTCTTCCAGGTAGGCCTGGAGCATGGTCAGCTGGTAAAGATCGGTCAGTAGCGCGCTCACTGGGGTGCCTTCGTGCTGCCGCCGGGAATTGCTGTCAAGACGGCCCCGCATCGGCGCCGATGTGCGCTGCGATTGAGCATGCTCAATTTCGTGCGCGCCGCCCTGTGTACATTGAAATTGTCGATGGCTTCTTGGTCTAGGCCAAGAGTTCAAAGGCGAAGATGAGGAATTCCCTTTAGTGGGAAGGTTCATGGTGTTCTCGACACCATGGCGGATGAAGACATCCTCAGACTGGCCGGGCTGCAAAACGCCTGGTTGGGGGTCTTCACCAGGCCCGTCATTTCGCAAGGAATGGCGGGCCTTCACGTTCTGGGCACTGCATGGTCGCGGCCAGCGACCGTGGCATCGCCGGTCCGGGGCTGGCCGGCCGCACCCCCGGCTCTCGCTTTTACTTCCTGGTTAACCCGAGCTATCGAAATCGGAGATCGCTCGTTGGCGATGGATTGAACTTCACACCCCCGGCGCGGCGGTTTATTGTCTTTCCTGTGCCGCACGGAGCCCCGTGCGGGCCATCGACAAGAACCCGGAGGTCAGACATGAATCGCCGCATCTTCCCGCTCGCCGGCCTGGCTGCCGTCGCACTCGCCGCCGCCGCGCCGGCACTGGCCCAGAAGGGCGCCCTGCAAAAGCTGGGCAAGGGCGAGGGCCAGGTCGACATCGTCGCCTGGGCGGGCTACATCGAGCGCGGCGCCACCGACAAGAACTTCGACTGGGTCACCGGTTTCGAGAAGCAGTCGGGCTGCAAGGTCAACGTCAAGACCGCCGGCACCTCCGACGAGATGGTGGCGCTGATGAACGAGGGCGGCTTCGACCTCGTCACCGCGTCGGGCGACGCCAGCACGCGGCTGATCCGCGGCAAGAGGGTGCAGCCCATCAACGTCGGCCTGATCCCGAGCTACAAGAACGTCGACACGCGACTGCAGAAGGCGCCCTGGCACTATGAAGGCAACACCCACTACGGCGTGCCGTACCAGTGGGGCTGGAACGTGCTGATGTACAACACCAAGGTCTTTGCCGGCAAGCCGCCCACCAGCTGGTCGGTGGTGTTCGAGGAGACCACGCTGCCCGACGGCAAGAGCAACAAGGGCCGCGTGCAGGCCTTCGACGGCCCCATCTACATCGCCGATGCGGCGCTGTACCTGATGAAGAAGAACCCCGCCCTGGGCATCAAGGACCCGTACGAGCTGAACGAAACCCAGTACAAGGCCGCGCTGGAACTGCTGCGCGGGCAGCGCAAGCTGGTCGGCAAGTACTGGCACGACGCCTTCGTGCAGATCGACGACTTCACCAACGAAGGCGTGGTGGCGTCGTCGAGCTGGCAGTTCCAGGCCAACATCCTGGCCTCCAAGAAGCAGCCCATCGCCACCGTGGTGCCCGTCGAAGGTGCCACCGGCTGGGCCGACAGCACGATGATGCACGTCGACGCCAAGCACCCGAACTGCGCCTACATGTGGCTCGAACACTCACTCAACCCCAAGCTGCAGGGCGATCTGTCGGCCTGGTTCGGCTCGGTGCCCTCGGTGCCGGCCGCGTGCAAGGGCAACAAGCTGCTGGGCGACGAAGGCTGCGCGCGCCAGGGCTACAACGCGTTCGACAAGATCTCTTTCTGGAAAACACCGACGACGCAGTGCGCAAGCCAGAACAACGCCTGCGTGCCGTACCACAAGTGGGTGTCTGACTACATCGCGGTGCTGGGCGGAAGGTGACGGCAGCGGTCACGCTGGACCGTGTCTCCTGCGTCTTCGGAGCCCCCGGCCGTGAGGTGCGCGCGGTCGACGGCGTCGACCTGACGATCGAGGCCGGCGAGTTCTTCACGCTGCTCGGGCCCTCGGGCTCGGGCAAGACGACCTGCCTGCGCATGATCGGTGGCTTCACGCTGCCCACGGCGGGGCGCATCCTGATCGGCGGCGAGGACATGTCGTTGCGCCCGCCGTATGCGCGGCCGGTGAACACCGTGTTCCAGGACTACGCGCTGTTCCCGCACATGAGCATCCGCGACAACGTGGCGTATGCGCTGATGGTGAAGAAGGTCGACAAGTCCGCGCGCCGCCGCCGTGCCGAGGAACTGCTGGCGCTGGTGGACCTGGCCGGCG
>JACZKT010000602.1 GCA_014859905.1 Rubrivivax sp. | reverse complement strand
CGGCGATGCGTTCGGCCCACCAGCCGATCTGCACCAGCTCGGGGTACAGCAGCAAGGGGTCGCGGTCGTGGTGCACGATCAACACGCCGCGCGGGCCCACCTGCTGCACCAGCTGCAGGATCAGCACCAGCGGCTGTGGCGCCTGCAAGCCGCGCACGTCGACATGCAGGCCGTCGTCGGCGGTCCAGGTGCGTGCGGCGGGCGCGCCGAGGTCGATCATGCCGCGGCCTCGCGCAGGCCCGGCGGGCCGGTGCCGTTGTTCGCGGTCAGAGTGGGTGGATGTGGCAAGGCCGCTGGTCCTGGGGCGGCCTTGGGTTCACCTGCTTGTGCTGGGGCGCGGCCAGCGTATGGCGCTGGCCGTTGACCTGGAGTTGACGCCAGCGCCGGGCTCACGGTTCAGGCTCCCGTCTCACGGCCTGCGCGCAGGTCGCGCACGCGTGCCGCCTTGCCCTGCGACCGCGGCAGGCTGCCCGGTACCATGATCGCGATTTCCGCCGTCACGCCGATGAGCGACTTGACGTGGTGGGCGGCGTCGTCTGCCAGCGCATCGAAAGCCTCCGGCGCGACGCCTGGCTGCGCCTCGACCTCGACGCGCAGCTGGTCCAGGCTGCCGCGGCGTTCGATCACCAGCTGGTAGTGCGGCGCCAGGCCGGGCCGGCCGACCAGCACGGCCTCGAGCTGCGACGGGTAGACGTTGACGCCACGGATGATCAGCATGTCGTCGTTGCGTCCGGTGACGCGCAGGATGCGCAGGTGCGTGCGGCCGCAGTCGCAGCGCTGGCGCGTCAGGCGCGTGATGTCGCGCGTGCGGTAGCGCAGCATCGGCAGTGCCTCCTTGGTCAGCGTCGTGATCACCAGCTCGCCGGCCTCGCCGTCGGGCAGCGGCGCACCGGTCTCGGGGTCGACCAGCTCGAACAGGAAGTGGTCCTCCCAGCCGTGCAGCCCGTTGCGGCACTCGCACTCGCAGGCCACACCCGGGCCCATGATCTCGGACAGGCCGTAGACGTCGTAGGCGCGCAGGCCCAGGCGCGCTTCGATCTCGTCGCGCATCGCCGCGCTCCACGGTTCGGCGCCGAACATGCCCACGCGCAGCTGGCTCTGCCGCAGGTCGACGCCCATCTGCTCGGCCACTTCGGCGATTGCCAGCGCGTACGAGGGCGTGGCGCACAGCACGCTGGCGCCGAAGTCCATCAGCAGCGCCACCTGGCGCTCGGTGCCGCCGCCGGAAATCGGCACCACCGGGCAGCCCAGGCGTTCGGCACCCTGGTGCGCGCCCAGCCCGCCGGTGAACAGGCCGTAGCCGTAGGCGTTGTGCACGAGGTCGCCGGGCCGGACCCCGGCCCCGGCCATCGAGCGCGCCATCAGGTCGGCCCAGCGGCCGAGGTCGTCGGCGGTGTAGCCGACCACGGTGGGTTTGCCGGTCGTGCCCGAAGAGGCGTGCACACGCGCCAGCGCTTCGACCGGCCGCGCGAAGAGGCCGAACGGGTAGTGGTCGCGCAGGTCGGTCTTGACCATGAAGGGCAGGCGCCTGAGATCGTCGAGGCTGACCACCGCGTCCGGGTGCAGGCCCGCAGCGTCCAGCCGCGCGTGCTGCCAGGGCACGTTCGTCCAGACGTTGCGAAGCACCGCGCGCAGGCGGTCGAGCTGCAGCGCCGCCAGCGCGTCGCGCGACATCGTCTCCAGCGCCGGGTGCAGGCCTGCTGCCGAGGTGAAGTGCCTGCTTTCGGTGACGGCGCCCATGGTCGTGCTCCCCCTTCTGCGGCTAGTAGTCCGTTTCACCAAAACCACTACATGAAACCGCGTCTTTTTCCGCCATGCGTCGTTGCAGCCCCTTGCCGCACTGCCAGTGCGGCTGCGGGTCTGCGCCTAGCCTGGCGAAAAAATCCATCGGTTTCATTTCGTA
>JACZKT010000601.1 GCA_014859905.1 Rubrivivax sp. | reverse complement strand
GCGCGCCGGCCGCGACTGTTGGCCTACGGCGGCGGCGGCGCGACGACCAAGCTGGTGTGCGGTTACCTGGCCTGCGACGCACGCCTAGCGCGCCTGCTGCTGACCGGGCTGCCGCCGGTCGTCAAGGTCAGCGTGCGCGGTTCGAATGCTGGCGTATGGCTCGAGGCGTCGCTGCGCTACGCGCTGGCCGAGGCGCGTTCACCGCGCCCCGGCGGCCAGGGCGTGCTCGCCAAGCTGGCCGAGGTGCTGTTCATCGAGGTGCTGCGTATCCACATGAACGAGCAGGCCGAGGGCCGCACCGGCTGGCTGGCCGGTGTCAACGACCGCATCGTCGGCGCGGCGCTGCGTGCGCTGCATGCCGAGCCAGCACGGCCCTGGGCGCTGGAGGAACTGGCGCGCGTCGCCGGCACGTCTCGGTCGGTGCTCGCCGAACGCTTCCCGCAGCTCGTCGGCCAAGCCCCGATGCAGTACCTGGCCCAGTGGCGCATGCTGCTGGCCTCAAACCTGCTGGCACGCAGCAATGCACCGCTGGCGCGGATTGCCGAGGAGGTCGGCTACCAGACCGACACCGCGTTCAGCCGCGCATTCCGGCGCGAGTTTGGCATGCCGCCCGCCGCCTGGCGCCGCCGCCAATCCGGCCAGGCACCGAACACCGTCAACTGAACAGTCCCCGCCATCTTGGTGGCCGCCTGCAGCAGTCGGTCGCGAGCAACGTTGGCCGAGCCGTTGCGGGTACCCGGCTGTCCGAATCGAGACCCGAAGAGCGGGCATCGAGTGCGGCCCATGGTGATCAGGCGGTGGCCTGGCGGCCGTCCAGGACAATGCGGGCCATAAAGCCCGAGCGAGTCTCGCCCGTGGCGCGCGCCAATGCGTCGAGCCGGTGCAGCACGCGACTCGGCAGACCGATGTTCACTCGCTCCAGCGTGTCATCGAGCGGCGCGGGGTTCACCATGACGACGGCCCAGACCCGCGCCTTCCACTCCTTGTGCTTCTTGCGCAACGCTTCGACGCCAGACGGCTGCGGAATGTCCTGCCGCCGCGTCGAGGGCGGTCGCGATGCAGACAGCGATGGCTTCTTCGGCCTTGGCCATGGCCTCCTCCATCGTGTCACCGGCAGAGAAACAGCTCATGCAGCAGAGGTTCGGCTGGCGGGATCACTCCAGCGCTGGCAAGGTGCGCAGCCAGGCCACGATGGCGTCCAGGTCGGCGTCCTTGAGCCCGGCGTACCACGAGAAACCCATCGGCGGCTTCAGTGGGTGACCGTCACGCGAGATGCCCTGCGTGATCGCGCGCTTGATTTCGGCATCGGTCCAGCGGCCGATACCGGCCTCGGGGTGCGAGGTAATGTTGCGTGAGACGCTGCCGGACCAGTCGGCCGGGTAGCCCTTGACCAAGCCTGGGCCGTAGCGTTTGCCGCCCTTGCCAAGGGCCTGCTCATACAAGGTCTTGCCGTCCTTGGCTGGCGTGTGACATTCCATGCAATGGCCGATCGTCACCAGGTAGGCGCCCCGCCGCACCGGGCTTTGCTGGTCGACTTCGGTAAAGCCCTTTTCGGCGTCGGGATAGGGTTGGCGCGGCATCTGGCGCTTGTACTCTGACAGCGGCACCTCGTGACGAACCGCAGGCACCGAACGCAGATAGGCCACCACGGCATTCAGGTCGCCGGGCGTCATCGCCTTGTAAAAGGCAACCCACATCATGGGCGCCAGTGGCACGCTGGCCAGACGGCCGTGGTCGGGGCGCAAGCCCTGGGTGATGGCGCGCTTCAGTTCGTCGTCGTTCCAGTTGCCGATGCCGGTCTCGCGGTCGGGCGTGATGTTGGACGCAGCGCCGGCAAAGAAGGGTGCGTTGAACGACAGCCCTGCACCGGACAATTCCTTGCCGGCGATCGGTTGCCCGTCCGCAGCCTTTGGCGTGTGGCAGTTGCCGCAAGCGAGGATGGTGTTGACCAGATAGCGGCCCCGCTCCACAGCGCTTGCGTCGGCGGCACTGGCCGACTGGGCCTGAATCAGCACCCCCAACACCAAGCCGGTAAACAATTTTGGAAACCTGTTCATTTCAGCTCCTTGGGTGGCTTGAGGCGCCAGCACGGCGCACCCAAGTCACGGCGAACCATCGACGGTAGATGTCTTCGGCCAAGGGCCGCAGACATCGTCGGCGCTCGATAGCGGGTACGTGCGTGGGTGCGCACGTTCGTCGTACATGCAGTGAGTCATGTCGTCTCCTCGGAGCGGCGTCCCGCCGTCAACAGCAGCTCGTTGGGGCCCTCCCACCCGGCGGGCGTGGTGAAGGCCATCAACCGCTCCCGCATCTCGCTCCAGGCCGCTTCGGCCGCGGCCGCGTCGAGCTGGCCGAGTATTTGTAGGATCGGGCTCGCCGAGCTGCGAACGAAGGCCAGGTAGTGATCGACCGAGGGCAGGCGGAGCACCGCATCGAGTGCGGTTGTCGCGACGTCATGGAACCCGGCTGATCTGAAGAGGGCGTCGATACGGCCCGGCTTGCCCAGGCTGAGCAGCCCACCGGTGAGGAAGGGGTCGCGCGCCGGCAGGCCCGCGTGCTTCAGCGCCGTGGACATCAGGATGGTCAGGCACGGATTCTTCTCAGGGCGGGAGAACACCATCGTGCACACGCCACCGCCAGGCCGCAGCGCGCGATGGATCTCGCGCAACCCTCGCAGCGGATCGGGAAAGAACATCAGCCCGAGGCGACACACGGCGGCGTCGAAGGAGGTCTGCGGGACGCCCAGGTCTTCGCCGTCGGCGACGCGGGTCTCGACATGGGCGAAGCCGGCACGGACGGCGTTGTCCCGCGCCAGCGCCACGATCGCCGGCGACAGGTCGGTGGCGAGCACGTAGCCTTGCGCTCCCACCTCCTGCGCGACGACCAGTGCCTGGTCGCCCGACCCGGCTGCAATGTCGAGCACGCGGGAGCCCGCCTTGACCCCGGCCATGCGGCACATGGCGTGGGTCGGTCTGTGCAGCCAGGCGCGGATGTCAGCGGCGTGGGCGTTCCAGCCCGCGGCGGCGCTGTCCCACTGGGCGCGCATACTCGCCTTGAAGTCCTGGCTGGCGTTGAGTTGGTCGTCGATGGATGAGTTCATGTCGCCAGCTTAGGCGCCAGGGCTGCCCGCCGTAAGGCGCAGAACTGCAGGATGGGGCCGCAATGACGCATAGCCTGAACGGCTTTGATTGGGACGATCTCAAGCATCTGCTGGCCGTCGCGCGACACGGCAGCACGCTGGCGGCCGGCCGTGCGCTGGGTGTCGACCAGTCGACGGTGCAACGGCGGCTCGCCGAACTCGAACGGCGCATCGGGCAAGCGCTGGTGCAGCGTCAGCCGAGCGGGTATCGCCTGACCGAGTTCGGGCAGGCCCTGCTGCCGCACGCCGAGGGCGTCGAGCACGCGGTGACAGCGTTCGAGCAGCACATCGCCACCGCCAGCGCCGACGTCGCCGGCGTCATCCGCGTGACGTGCCCCGAACCGATCGTCTTTCGCATCACCCAATCGACGTTGCTGGAGCGCTTCCATGCCCAGTATCCGGCCTTGCAGGTGCAGTTCGTGATGACCGACAAATACGTCGACCTGATGAAAGGCGAGGCCGACGTCGCCCTTCGTTCCGGCGATACCGACGACGGCGAACTCGTCGGGCGCAAGATCGGCGACTCGATCTGGGCCGTCTACGCCAGCCGCGCGTACATCGAGCGCCACGGCCGCCCGCAACGGCTCGAGGACCTGGCGCAACACGCGCTGGTCGGGTTCGACGACACGATGGCCAAGCACCGTACTGCTGCCTGGCTGCACAAGGTGGCTCCGAACGCCACCCTGGCCGCGCGCAGCAACAGCGTGCTGGGCCTGGTCTACTCGGCCAAGGCGGGGGTCGGCGTGGCGCCACTGCCCATTGCCCTGGCCGACGCCGAACCGGATCTCGTTCGGGTGCTCGAGCCTGTGGCCGAGCTCAGCCGCATCTGGCGCGTGCTGACGACGCCGGAATTGCGACGCACGCCTCGTGTGAGTGCGTTCTTCGACTTCATCGTGAGCGAGGTCGAGACGCTGCGGCCAATCATCACGGGCTGACGCCAGCGCTTTTGACGCGAGACCAGGCCCGGCGTCGGCGATGCATGGCTCGAAGCTCCGGCGCGCGACTCACTTTGGTTCTGGACAGCGGTCCCTGGTGAACTACCGCTCGTGGCCGACTTTGACCACCCTTGGATGCTCCATTTGCCACAACGGCAACGTCTGCCGGCCGGCTTGCAGGCCGCAGCCCCAAGGCACTGCCCTCCGATCGCCGCGCCCTTGGTCGACCGATCATCACGCATTCAGACGGCAGATCGCGTCCTCCAGGGACAACCTGTCCAGCCGCGAGGCTCAGGCTCTGCCACGCCTCCTTGCCCGCAGGCCGAGTCGTCAGCCCTGCATCTGCAAGAGGATGGTGCGCTCGAGGCCCGCGTAGCGATGGACTAGCGCCTCGCGATACGCGGCGTTGGCCATCATCGCGAAGAAGTGCTGGTGGCTCGGGTAGCGGACCAGCAGGCACATGTCCCAGTCCTGGCTGGCATCGCCGATGAAGGGTCTGTCGATCTTCCCTTCCCACACCACCTCGGCACGGCTCACGTCGCCCACGGTTTCCACGAATGCCGTCTGGTACCTGCGGTAGGCCTCGGCACCCGAACAGGGCGCGTGGGGAGACCCTGCGGGGTAGTTCGCTTGCTCGCGGAACTTCAGAAGATTGAGCATCACCACCGGGCCGTCGGGGCCGGCATCACGCAATGCGCGCACCTGATCGGCCGTGGGGTCGATGGTCGGATCGAAATTGGCGGGACGGAAGGTCATGGGGTCGGCCCTTTCTGATGCCGCGCGGTGCATGCGCGAACCGCAATGTCGGCGCGGGCAGGATTGCAGCGATGTCATTGGCCTGCCGGTAAGCGGCCGGCCGTGAACGACGGCAGATGGCCGGAACTACCAGTTCGCAGCCGCGCCTGGCAGCAGTCCTTCGGTTCGATCGCCGGTTTGTCCAACGGCAGCTATCTGCAAGCTCCGCAAACGGGTAGTCCTGGCCAGGAGCGGGCGCTGGCGGCGGGCCGCTCTATACCGGTTTGGTTGTGTCGAGCTTGGCCCGGCTGTTCAGGAGCGTGTTGGATCTCGCCCTTGCTCACTGCCCGTACGTCGGCAGTGAGCAAAAGATCGTTGCTGCAATCCCAGAACGGCTGGCGATCGAAAAGGGCTTTCGCACACCCGGGGGCTGCTGGCGCAACCGCGACCAAAGGAGCAACTGCAACTGCCGAAGACTCTCGCGTGCACTGCTGTCAGCGCTGTGACTGCAGGTCGCAGTGTCGTTCTGGTTGTAGGCGTTGATGAGCTCGACATGGGCCGTCAGCGAAGCGAGAGCTTCGCGTCCATGTGCACGCAGGAAACACCGCTGGCCGGCGGACACCTGCCGTTGCCGCAAATTGACGGTGCCGCACATCGGGCGCACGCGGCCCCTGGGGTAAGGTCCGCCGGCCCGGCCTGCGCGCGTGCAAGTGAGGGCCGGCGCGATCGGGGTGTCCGGTCCGGGCGGGGCGGTCACCGCGCCCGGGAGCCCGTCAGGG
>JACZKT010000600.1 GCA_014859905.1 Rubrivivax sp. | reverse complement strand
TGGCGGCCTTGGCCGGCTTGACGGGCACAGCTTCGCCGGCCACGGCAGCGCTGGCCGGCCAGGCCGCTGCGGCAAGCCACAGGACCAGGGCGGGGTGGGGGCGGAAAGGACTCATACACGGGCTCCTCGCCCGTTATCGGCCGTGCCCGGCCCCAACTTGACCTTCGAGCTGCGGCTTGACCCAGATCCAGGCCACGACGCCGATGCTCATCATGCCCAGCGAGGTGACGGCCAGCGCCAGCGTCGAGTGCATCACCAGCGGCACCAGCAGGCCGGCCACCGCGGCGTTGGCCAGGCTGGCCAGGAAGGACTGCACCGACGACGCCATGCCACGGCGTTCGGGCACCTGGTCCAGCGCCAGCAGCGTCACCACCGGCACCATCAGCGCCCAGCCGAAGGAGAACACGGCGATCGGCAGCATCGCCCACGCCCAGTGCGGCTCGAACAGCGCGTTCAGCGCGACGTTGGCGAGCGAGACCAGCAGCATGATGACGAAGCCGTGGCGGATCTGGTGCCGCGGCTTGATGCGGCCGGCCAGCCGCCCCGACAGCCAGGCGCCACCCATGATGCCGCCGATGGTGAGCATGAAGAACCAGAAGAACTGCGTCGGCAGCAACTGCAGGTGCTCACCCAGGAACACCGGCACGGCCAGCACGTACAGGAACATGCCGTTGAAGGGCACGCCGCTGGCCAGCACCAGCGCCAGGAAGCGCGGGTTGCGTGCCAGCTGCCAGTAGCCGCGCATCAGGTTGCGCACATTGAAGGGCTGGCGCGCGGCGAGGTGCAGCGTTTCGGGCAGCAGCTGCCAGTTGACGATCCACAGCACGGCCCCGACGCCGGCCAGGAACCAGAAGATCGCGTGCCAGCCGGCGTGCACGAACAGCAGGCCGCCGACCATCGGCGCCACCGCCGGTGCGACGCCGAAGAAGATCGTCACCTGCGACATCACGCGCTGGGCGTCCACCGGCGGGAACATGTCGCGGATGATGGCGCGCGAGACCACCATGCCGGCCCCCGCCGACATGCCCTGCAGGGCGCGGAACAGCACCAGCGCACCGATCGAATCGGACATCGCGCAGCCCACCGAGGCCAGCGTGAACAGCGCCATGCCGCCCAGCACCAGCGGACGCCGGCCCAGGCTGTCGGAGAGTGCGCCGTGGAACAGGTTCATGACGGCAAAGCCGAGCAGGTAGCTCGACAGCGTCTGCTGCATCTGCACCGGCGTCGCGCCGACCGAGGTGGCGATGCCCGAAAACGCCGGCAGGTAGGTGTCGATCGAGAACGGCCCCAGCATGCCCAGGCAGGCGAGCAGCAGCGCCAGCGTCCAGCGCGGGCCGCGCCAGAGCAGGTGGGCGTCGGGGTTCATCGAAGGGGGAAGAAACCCGCAGTCTAGTGGGCGCTCCCGCGGGCTGCTCCAATGCGGGCATGGACCCTCACCGCCGCCGGCTCGTCTTGACGGGCGCCGCTTCCGCGGCTGCCGTCGCCGCTTTCATCGCCAGCCCCGCGCTGGCCTCCACACGCCGCGCGCTGGCGCCCATGACCGACGGCCCGTTCTACCCGTCGCGTGCCTGGCGCGAGCACTGGAGCGACTGGGACGCCGACCTCACGGCCGTGCAGCACGACGGCCGCACGCGGGTGGCGCGCGGCGAACACCTGGGCCTGGAGGCCGTGGTGGCCGACACGCAGGGCCGCCTGATCGACGGCGCCGAGGTCGAGATCTGGCAGTGCGACGTGATGGCCGTCTACCGCCACCCGCGCGAAAGCGCCGCGCCGGGCCGTTTCGACGCCGGCTTCCAGGGCTTCGGCGCCACGCGCAGCGACCGCCTGGGCGCCTTGCGCTTTCGCACCATCAGGCCGGTGCCCTACCCGGGCCGCACGCCGCACATCCACGTCAAGCTGCGGCACGCCAGCTTCGGCGAAGTGACGTCGCAGCTGTTCATCGCCGGCGATCCCGGCAATGCGCGTGATTTCCTGTGGCGCCAGGTCGCGCCGCAGGACCGACCGGCGCTGGAGATGGCGCTGCAACCGGCGCCGGCCGACAGCGGCCTGCGCTGGCTGGTGCGACAGACGCTGGCGGTGCCGGCCTGAACGGCTGCCCGCCCGATGACGCAGTTCCTGGCCCGCGTCGGCAAGCCCGCCGTGGGCGGAACCGTCCCCGTCGGTGTTGCGCGAGCTCAATGCGGCTCGTCGCGGCACGGTGCACCCTGCCGTCGTCGGTGCACGTCAGCCGTAGCGGGCAATCTGCGCCACGGCCCGTCGCCGACTGGGAGTGCCCGTGCAAGCCAAGCCGCCGCCGGCGGGGGACGCCCCCGATTGGGCGCGCCTTGTCGATGCCGAACACAGACTGGAGGCCGAGATCGCGGCCGCGCAAGCGGATGCGCAGGCGCGGCTGCAGCAGGAGCGCAGCGCGGCCGCGCGGGCCCTGCCTGACCCCGCGGTTCTGGCTGAACTCGCGGCCCAGCAGCAGCAGGCCGACACCGAGCGGCACCGCAGCGAGCTGGAGCGGCTCGACCAGGATGCCGAGCGCGCGGTGCGCGTGCTGACCCAGGCGCCGGATCCGCTGATCGACACGCTGGCCCGGGTCGCGCTCGATGCCGCCTGGTCCAACGACGCCCCGCCGGAGCGCCGATGATCATCGAGATGGCACGCGTGCACGTTGCCGGCCCGCGGCAGCAGCTCGACGCGGCATTGCGCCTGCTGCAGGACATCGGCGACCTGCACCTGATTGCGCCCGAGCCCGCCGCAGCGGCCGACGTGGCACCCGGCGCGCTGACGCCACGGCTGCTGCGCCACGTCCGGCGTCTGCTCGACGACGTCGATGCCGTGCTCGCGGCCTTGGGCCCCGGGTCGACCGTGGACCAGGCACCGCTGCCCCAGGTGCCGCTGCCGTCTGCCG
>JACZKT010000599.1 GCA_014859905.1 Rubrivivax sp. | reverse complement strand
CCCAGGAACAGCGCCACGTAGGTCAGGCTCGCGCCGCCGCAGATCGCGATCACGTCCTGCGGCCGCAGGCCGTCGCGCTGCAGCGCCGCGGCCACGCGGTCCATCAGCGCGTCGAGGCCGGCGTAGTCGAGGCGGTGATCGCCGTCGATCAGCGCCGGCGCCGCCGGCGAGTTGGCCGCGCTGCCGGCGATCATCGACGGCAGGTCGCGAAAAGGTGCAGCGGCCAGCGCAGCGGGCGCGTTCATGCGCGGGGCGCCGTGCTCGCGGCGCTGTCGTCGAGCCCGAAGAAGGCGCCGCAGCACCCCCCGATGTCGGCGTGCTCGCGCATCAGTGCCTCGGCGCGTGCCCCTACGCGGCGCAGCAGCGCGTCGAAGACGAGCCGGCGCTGCAGCTGGGCAAAACGCAGCTTCTGGTACTCACGCTGCAGGGCGTTTTTCTGCACGGTGATCGAGTCGGCCGAGGCGAAAGGCAGGTGATTGTTGCGCGCGATTGCGTCGGCGATGACACGGCTGTCGGTGGCCTGCACCATGAATGCCACGAAATTGGGTCCATTCACGGCAGTCCTGCGCAACGCGCCTGACGTGTGTGGCGTGCTCGAAGGCAGGCCCGGACATCGTGACCCCTACCTCACCGCCGAGGAGCAGGCCGCGGGCGACCAGTTCACGCCCTGCTGTTCACGGGCAATCGGCGCGCGATTGGTAATCGACCTCTGACATTCGCCGCGCCGCGTGGCTATGCTTCGCGGCTCGATCCAGGAGAGACATCGGCATGACCGCCCGCACCACCCCCCCGTTCCGCGCCGACCACGTCGGCAGTTTCCTGCGCCCACCCTACCTGCTGCAGGCGCGCGAGCGCAAGGCGCGCGGCGAGATCACCGCGTCCCAGTTGCGCGAGGTGGAAGACCGCGCCATCACCGAGATCGTCGAGTTCCAGCGCGACGCGGGGCTCAAGTCCATCACCGACGGCGAGTTCCGCCGCACCTACTTCCACATCGACTTCCTCGAGCAGCTGGGCGGCGTGAAGACCGACATCCCGGTCACCGTGAAGCGCGCCGACGGCAGCGAGGAACTCGCGCCGCCGGTGATCAGGGTGGTCGACAAGGTGCGCCACGTGAAGGACATCCAGCGTGCCGATTTCGAGTACCTGAAGAGCCAGGTCGAGTTGCACGCGCCGGGCTGCACGCCCAAGGTGACGATCCCGTCACCGACCATGCTGCACTTCCGCGGCGGGCGCGCGGGCATCGGCAAGGACGCCTACCCCGAGCTCGACCCCGTCTTCTACGACGACGTGGCGCGCGCCTACGGCGAGGAACTGAAGTCGCTCTTCGACGCCGGCTGCCGCTACGTGCAGATGGACGACACCAACATGGCCTACCTCTGCGACGAGAAGATGCGCGAGGCCGCACGCCAGCGCGGCGACGACCCCAACGAACTGCCGCACCGCTACGCGGGCTTCATCAACAAGGTGGTGGCGCTCAAGCCGGCGGGCATGACACTGGCGATGCACCTGTGCCGCGGCAACTTCAAGAGCACCTTCGCCGCCCAGGGCAACTACGAGCCGGTGGCCGAGGCGCTGCTGGCCGAGATGAACCTCGACGCCATCTTCATGGAGTACGACGACGACCGTTCGGGCGACTTCCGGCCGCTGCGGTACCTGAAGCCCGGGCGCATCGTCGTGCTCGGACTCGTCACCACCAAGTTCGGCCAGCTCGAGAGCAAGGACGAGCTCAAGCGCCGCATCGCCGAGGCGGCGCAGTACGCGCCGCTGGATCAGCTGTGCCTGAGCCCGCAGTGCGGCTTCTCGAGCACCGTGCACGGCAACAACATCGCGGTCGAGGACCAGCGGCGCAAGCTCGAGCTGGTGGTCCAGACCGCGCAGGAAGTGTGGGGCTGAGCGCCCATCCCGAACCCCCAGGAGCCACAGACATGAAACGACTGATCACTGCCGTCCTCGCCGCCGTGGCGCTGCCCGCCATCGCTCAGGAGGTCACGCTCAAGTTCCACCACATCTGGCCGCCACAGGCGATGGCGCCGGTGCGCGTGATCGGCCCCTGGTGCGAGAAGATCGCCGCCGAGTCGAACAAGCGCATGAAGTGCCAGCTGCTGCCGGCGATGAGCGGCGGCGGCACGCCGCCGCAGCTGGTGGACCGCGTCAAGGACGGCGTCGACGACCTCACCATCACGCTGCCGGGCTACACCGCGGGGCGCTTCCCGGCGATGGAGGTGTTCGAGCTGCCCTTCATGACCAACTCGGCCGAGGTGGCCGCGGCAGCGGCCTGGGACTACCTGCAGAAGCATGCGCTCAAGGAGTTCCCGGGCACCAAGGTCCTCGCCACCTGGGTGCACGACGAGGGCTACGTGCACACCGCGAGCAAGCAGATCAGGACGCTGGACGACTTCAAGGGCCTGAAGATGCGCGCCCCCACGCGCCAGACCAACAAGCTGCTGGCGCGCCTGGGTGCCACGCCGGTGGGCATGCCGGTCACCGGCGTCGCCGACGCCATCAGCAAGGGCACCATCGACGGCTTCGCGCTGCCCTGGGAGGTGATCCCGGCGTTCAAGCTGCACGAGATGACGAAATTCCACACCCAGACCGACCCGACGCGCCCCGCGCTTTACAGCGCCGGCTTCGTCTTCGCGATGAACCAGGCCAGGTACGACAGCCTGCCGGCCGACCTCAAGAAGGTGATCGACGACAACAGCGGTGCCGCGCTGTCGCGCCAGATCGGCAAGATCTGGGACGAGAGCCAGACGCCTGGCCGCAAGGCGGCGGCCGACCGCGGCAACACCATCATCACGATCTCGGCGGCCGAGACCGACAACTGGATCAAGGCCTCGGCGCCGATCTACGACGAATGGCTGGCCGACATGGACAAGCGCGGGCTGCCGGGCAAGCAGATGCTGCAGGATGCGCGCGACCTGCTGGCCAGGTACCGCAAGTGAGCACGGCGCGGGCGCGCCGGTGTGCGCGGCATGGCCGCCTGCGACTGTGACACCATGAAACGCCGATGAGCGGCCTGCTGCAGCGCCTGGCGGTGGTCTTCGCGCTTGCCGGGGCCGCGGTGACCCTGGCGGTGGCGGCGATGGTGGTGGCCAGCATCGTCGGCCGTGCCGGCGCCGGCGCACCGATCCCCGGCGACGTCGAACTCACGCAGTTCGGCGTCGCGCTGGCGGTCTCGCTCGGCCTGCCCTGGTGCCAGTGGCAGCGCGCCAACATCATCGTCGAGTTCTTCACCCAGAAGCTGCCGCCGCGCGCGCA
>JACZKT010000598.1 GCA_014859905.1 Rubrivivax sp. | reverse complement strand
CCCTCACCCCAGCCCTCTCCCGCAGGCGGGAGAGGGAGCCGTGCGGGCTCATTCCAGCCCCCGCAGTTTCGGGTCGAGCGCGTCGCGCAGCGCATCGGCCATGAGCGAAAACGCCGTCACGAACACGGCCATGAACAGCGTCGCCGCGGCCAGCTGCCACCAGTGGCCCAGGATCAGCTCGCTCTGCGCTTCGGCCAGCATGGTGCCCCAGCTGACCTGGTCCACGCGCACGCCCAGCCCCAGGTAGGACAGGATCACCTCGGCCTTGATGAAGCCCACCGTGAGCAGGCTCATGCGCACCAGGATGACGTGGCTGACGTTGGGCAGGATGTGGCGGAACATGCGGCTGCCCAGGCTGGCGCCGATGGCCTCGGCCGCGCGCACGTATTCGCGGCTGCGGTGCTTGATGAACTCGGCGCGCACCTGGCGGTACATGCCGGTCCAGCCGGTCAGCGCCAGGATGATGACCACGCTTTCGACGCCGCGCCCCACCACCGCGGCGAAGGCGAAGATGAGCAGGATGTTGGGGATGCTCTCGAAGACGTTGTAGACCCACTCGAGGAAGTCGCTGACCTTGCCGCCGAAGAAGCCGCCGAAGGCGCCGAGCAGGGTTCCGATGGCGGTGGCCACCAGGGCCGCCATGACACCCACGAAGACGCTGATCTCGGTGCCCTTCACGGCCTTGGACAGCACGTCGCGTCCCAGGCGGTCGGCGCCCAGCGGCAGGGTCTGGGCCTTCACCGTCTCGGCGGTGGCGAACTGCTTGGCGCGTTCTTCCCATTCCTTGTAGCGCGGGGCCAGCGGGTCGATCGCCGAGAGGTCCACGTTCGGGCCCTGCGGTGTCTCGATGATGCTGGCGGCCTGCGGCGGTGCCGGGCCCATGAAGGTCGGTGGCGCATTCGGCACGCCGACCTCGGCCTGCCAGTCCTTGGCCACCAGGCCCAGGCCCGACAACACGATGAGCCCGATGAAGGCCAGCACCAGGATCAGGCTCACCAGCCCCACGCGGTCGGCCTGGAAACGGCGCCAGGCGGCGTGCCAGACGCCTTCGCTCTTCTGGAACGCGTCGGCCGGCGCGCCGTCGGCGGAAAGGACGACGGCATTCATTTGAGCACCACCCGCGGGTCGGCGACCTTGTAGGCCAGGTCGGTCAGCAAGTTGATGAACATCGTCAGCACCGCCAGGTAGATGGTCACGGCCTGGATGACCGGGAAGTCGCTGCGGTTGACCGCCAGCAGCACTTCACGGCCCAGGCCGGGGATCGAGAAGAAGACCTCGATCAGGAAGCTGCCGACGAAGATGCCCGGCAGCTGCAGCCCGATGTTGGTCAGGATCGGGATCATTGCGTTGCGCAGCACGTGGCGGAACAGCACCACGCCTTCGGTCATGCCCTTGGCGCGCGCGGTGCGCACGTAGTCCTGGCCCAGTTCGTCGAGCAGGAAGCTGCGGTACAAGCGCGTCTGCGGTGCCAACCCCACGGCCACCGCCAGCAGCACCGGCAGCGGCGTGTAGACGAGCAGGTTGGTGAGCGTGCTGTCGCTCCAGCCCTGGACCGGAAACCAGCCCAGCTGGAATCCGAACACGTACTGGCCGATGATCACGTAGACCAGGAAGCTGATCGACAGCGCCACCGTGGTGGCCACCATGATGCTGCGGTCGGTGAGGCTGCCGCGCCGGTAGGCCACCCACATCGCGATCGGCAGCGCCAGCACCACGTCCAGCACCAGGATCGGGATCATCACCGTCAGCGTCGCCGGCAGCCGGGTGGCGAACAGGTTGCTCACCGCCTCGTTCGTAGCCCAGCTCTTGCCCCAGTCGAAGGTGACGATCTGCTTGACGAAGAGCCACAGCTGGTACAGCACCGGCTCGTCCAGGCCGAGCTGCTGACGGATGGCCTTGATCTGGTCGGGGCTGGCGTTCAGGCCGCCCAGCACTTCGGCCGGGTCGCCGCCGAAGGTCTTGAAAAGGAAGAACACCAGCAGCACCACGCCCAGCAGCGTGGGGATCATCTGCCAGAGGCGCCGTATCAGGTATGCGGCCATGGGGTTCGCCGGCCCGGCGGCTCGTGACGCACCGGGCAAATTTTGGGATGCGCGAGTTTAGGGGTCGTCCCCGGACGCTTCGGCCGGTGATTTCCCCCCTGCATGGCGGGTGATCACGGGCCAGGGCCGTGCCCGTCGACCTCTAGACTCTTTGCCTTGCGCCCGCTGCGCCCTGCACTTGAAGAGCCTCACGATGAAGACACCTCCTTTCCTCAGGGTGGCCTGCGCCTCGCTGCTGGCGCTGGCATGCGTCATGCCAGCGGCCGTGGCACAAGAGACCAGGGCGGCGGCACCGCGGCAGGCGCTGGCGAGCCCGACGGCGCAGCCGCTGAAGGTGTTTCGCTACGCGTTCCCGATCGCCGAGACCGGCTTCGACCCCGCCTACATCACCGACCTGTATTCGCGCACCGTGGCCGCCGGCATCTTCGAGGCGCCGCTGGAGTTCGAATTCCTGGCCCGGCCGGTGAAGATGCGGCCCAACACGGCCGCCGCCATGCCCGAGGTGAGCAGCGACTTCCGCGTCTTCACCTTCCGCATCAAGCCCGGCATCCACTTCGCCGACGACCCGGCATTCAAGGGGCAAAGGCGCGAGCTGACGGCAGCCGACTACGTCTACAGCCTCAAGCGCCATTACGACCCGCGCTGGAAGAGCGGCAACCTCTACCTGCTCGAGGCCGACAAGATCCTGGGCCTCTCGGAGCTGCGCAAGGAAGCCATCGACGGCAAGAAGCCGTTCGACTACGACCGCGAGGTGCAAGGCCTGCGCGCGCTGGACCGCTACACCTTCCAGATCAGGCTGGCCGAGCCCAAGCCGCGCTTCCTGTACCACTTCACCGACGGCTCGTTCACCGGCGCCCTGGCGCGCGAGGTCGTCGAGCTGTACGGCGACAGGATCGGCGAGCACCCGGTGGGCACGGGCCCGTTCCGGCTGGCGCAGTGGAAGCGCAGCTCGCGCATGGTGCTGGCCCGCAACCCCAACTACCGCCAGGTGCTCTACGACGAGACGGCGCCGGCCGGCAACGCCCGGCTGCACAAGCTGGCGGCCGACTTCAAAGGCAAGCGCCTGCCGCTCGTGGACGAGGTGCACATCTCGGTGATCGAAGAGTCGCAGCCGCGCTGGCTGAGCTTCCTGAACGAGGAGCAGGATCTCACCGAAAACGTGCCGGCCGACTTCGCGCCGGTGGCCATCCCCAACAACCAGCTCGCCCCCAACCTGGCCAAGCGCGGCATCCGGATGGTGCGCTACCCGCGCGCCGACGTGTCGGTGTCGTACTTCGGCATGGAGCATCCGGTGGTGGGCGGCTACGAGCCGCACAAGGTGGCACTGCGCCGCGCCATCAACCTGGCGGTGGACGTGGAGCGCGAGATCCGCCTCGTGCGGCGCGGCCAGGCCGTGCCGGCGCAGGGCCCCATCGCGCCGGCCACCTGGGGCTACGACCCGGCCTTCAAGAGCGAGATGAGCGAATTCAACCGCGCCCGCGCCAAAGCCCTGCTCGACATGCACGGTTATGTCGACAGGAACGGCGACGGCTGGCGCGAACAGCCCGGCGGCGAGCCGCTGCTGCTGGAGTACAGCACCCAGCCCGACCAGCAAAGCCGCCAGCTCATCGAGCAGTGGAACAAGAACATGCAGGCCATCGGCATCCGGATCGAATTCAAGACCGCCAAGTGGCCCGAGAACCTGAAGAGCAGCCGCGCCGGCAAGCTGATGATGTGGGGCGTGGGCTGGAGTGCGGGGCAGCCCGACGGCGACACCTTCCTGGCCCTCGGCTACGGCCCCAACAAGGGGCAGGCCAACCACGCGCGCTTCAACCTGCCGGCTTTCAATGCACTGTACGAAAGGCAGCGCGAGTTGCCCGACAGCCCCGAGAGGCAGGCCGCCATGACCGAGGCCGCCAAGCTGATGGTGGCCTACATGCCCTACAAGGTGCACGTGCACCGCATCTGGACCGACCTCAGCCATCCCTGGGTGCTGGGTTACGACCGCAACATCTATGTCCGTGAATTCTGGAAGTACATCGACATCGACCCCGCCGAGCTGCGCCGCCGCGGCAGCGCCAACCATTGAAGGTGTGTGACATGAAGAGACGGCAGACGCTGGCCCTGGGCGCCTCGCTGGCCCTGCCCGGCCTGTCCTCGGCGGCGCTGCCGGCGCTCGCCGCCCCCGGCAACGGCACGGCCGGTGAACGCGTGCTGCCGTCCACGGGGTCGCAGGCCCTGCGGGTCCTGCGGTATGCGTTCCAGATCGCCGAGACGGGCTTCGACCCGGCGGCCATCAACGACAACTACTCGCGCACCGTCACCTGCCACATCTTCGAAGCGCTGTATGTGTTCGACTACCTGGCGCGGCCGGCCAAGATCGTGCCGCTGACGGCCGACGGCATGCCCGAGACCAGCCACGACTACCGCAGCTGGACCTTCCGCGTGCGCCCGGGCATCTTTTTCGCCGACGACCCGGCGTTCAAGGGCCAGCCGCGTGAACTGGTGGCGGCGGACTATCTGTACGCGTTCAAGCGTTACGCCGACCCGGCGGTGAAAAGCCCCCTGTGGGCCAGCGTCGAGAACTGGAAGGTGCCCGGCCTGGCGGCGCTGCGCAAGCAGGCGCTGGACAACAAGACGCCGTTCGACTACGACGCCCCGGTGCCGGGCATGCACCTGATCGACCGCTACACCTTCCAGCTGCGGCTGGAAGAACCGCGGCCGCGTTTCATCGAGAGCATGGCCGTGAGCGACCTCTTCGGCGCCGTGGCGCGCGAGGTCACGCAGGCCTATGGCGACAGGATCGCCGAACACCCGGTGGGCACGGGGCCCTTCAAGCTGGGGCCCTGGCGGCGCTCGTCGCTGATCGTGCTGGAGCGCAACCCCCAGTACCGCGAACGCACCTGGCAGGCCGAGCCCGCGCCCGACGACGCCGAGGGACTGGCCATTGCCGCCAGGCTGCGTGGCAGGCGCTTGCCCTTGCTCGACCGCATCGAGATCTCCATCATCGAAGAGTCGCAGCCGCGTTGGCTGAGCTTCCTGAACGGCCAGCACGACTTCATCGAGCGCGTGCCGCCGGACTTCATCAACGTCGCCATGCCGGGCCGCCAGGTGGCGCCCAACCTGGCCAAGCAGGGCATCCGCGGCGTGATCACGCTGCAGTCCGACATTGCGCTGTCGTACTTCAACATGGACGACCCGGTGGTGGGCGGCCTGGAGCCGCACAAGGTGGCGCTGCGCCGTGCCGTCTGCCTGGGTGTGGACGTGGACCGCGAGATCCGCCTGGCGCGCCGCGGCATGGCGGTGCCGGCACAAAGCCCGGTCATGCCGCACCTCACCGGTTACGACCCCAAGTTCAAGAGTGAGGCCAGCGAGTACAACCCGGCCAAGGCCAAGGCCCTGCTCGACCTGCACGGCTACGTCGACCGCGACGGCGACGGCTGGCGCGAACAGCCCGACGGCAAACCCCTGGTGCTGGAGTACGCCACCCAACCCGACCAGAACAGCCGCCAGTTCACCGAGCTGTGGAAGAAGAACATGGACGCCATCGGCATCCGGATCGTCTTCAAGCCCGCCAAGTGGCCCGAGAACCTGAAGGCCGCGCGCAGCGGCAAGCTCATGATGTGGGGCGTGGGCTCCACCGCCAGCGGTGGCGATGGCCAGGGCATGCTGACCCGCTACTACGGCCCGCAGGCGGGCAACCAGAACCTGTCGCGCTTCCGGCTCAAGGCCTTCGACGACATCCACGACCGCCTGACCGTGCTGCCCGACGGCCCCGAGCGGCTGGCGCTGTTCGACCAGGCCAAGCGGCTGGCCGTGGCTTACGCGCCCTACAAGCTGCACTGCCACCGCTACGTGGCCGACATGATGCACCCCATGGTGGTGGGCTACCGCCGGCCGCTGTTCTGGAACGAGTGGTGGCACATGGTCGACATCGACCCGGCGGCGCACGGCCGCCCCGGCCGCACGGCCTGAACGGGCGCGCGCGCAGGGCGTCAGCGCCCGAAAATGCCCTTGAGCAGGTCCTTCACGCCCGGCTTCCTCTCCCTCCCTGGCCGGCTCGGTGGCAGCGGCCGGGGCCTCGGCAGGCACGTCGGCCACACCTGGGCCACACCGGCCG
>JACZKT010000059.1 GCA_014859905.1 Rubrivivax sp. | reverse complement strand
GTCGTGGCGCCCGCCAACTTCAACGACCCCAGGCAGACGGTGATTGCCGGCAGCAAGGCCGGTGTCGACCACGCCTGTGTCGGGCTCAAGGCCGCGGGTGCCAAGCGCGCGCTGCTGCTGGCGGTGTCGGCTCCCTTCCATTCCTCGCTGATGCAGCCGGCGGCCGAGGCGCTGCGCGAGCGGCTGCGCGGCGTCGACATGCGCGCGCCGCACATTCCGGTCGTCAACAACGTCGATGTCGCCGCGCCGACCGACCCCGACGCCATCCGCGATGCCCTCTATCGCCAGGCCAGTGCTCCGGTACGCTGGGTCGAGGTCGTGCAGGCGCTGCGCGCGCGCGGCGTCACGCATGTGCTGGAATGCGGCCCGGGCAAGGTGCTGTCCGGCCTGGTCAAGCGCATCGACAGCGAGATGGTCTCGATGACGCTGCTCGACCCGGCGAGCCTGAACGAAGCGAAGGGATTGCTGGCATGAGTGACGAAGGGCAGGGCGCGCCCCAGGTGGCGCTGGTGACGGGGGCCACACGCGGTATCGGCCGCGCCATTGCGCAGGCGCTGGCCACGGCCGGCCTGCAGGTCGTCGGCACCGCCACCAGCGCGGCGGGTGCAGCGAAGATCGACCAGGCGCTGGCCGGGTTTGCCGGCTGCAAGGGCATCGTGCTCGACGTCAACGACGGCGCCGCGATCGACTCGGCAATAGCCGCCATCGTGCAGGAGCGCGGCGGACTGCACGTGCTCGTCAACAACGCCGGCATCACGCGCGACATGCTGTCGATGCGCATGAAGGACGAGGACTGGGACGCCGTGCTCGACACCAACCTCAAGGCCGTGTTCCGCGCCAGCCGCGCCGCCGTCAAGCCGATGATGAAGCAGCGCTGGGGCCGCATCGTCAACATCACGTCGGTGGTGGGCGCCGCGGGCAACGCCGGCCAGGCCAACTACGCCGCCGCCAAGGCCGGTGTGGCCGGCATGACGCGCGCCATGGCGCGCGAGCTGGGCAGCCGCAACATCACCGTCAACTGCGTGGCGCCGGGTTTCATCGACACCGACATGACACGCGAGCTGCCCGAGGCGGCCAAGGTCGCGTTGCTGGCCGGCATTCCGCTGGGCCGTCTGGGCAGCGCCGACGAAGTGGCGCACGCGGTGGCTTTCCTGGCCTCGCGCCGGGCCGCCTATATCACCGGCACCGAACTGCATGTCAATGGCGGCATGTACATGAATTGAGTGCCTCGCCGCAGGCCACAATGCCGGTTCGGGTCCCGCCGGTAGAATCGTCGGCTGTGTTTTCCGTCCCCACTCCTGGAGGAGTCATGAGCGATATTGAAGCGCGAGTCAAGAAGATCATTGCCGAGCAACTCGGCGTGCCCGAGTCCGATGTCACCAACGAAAAGGCTTTCGTGGCCGACCTCGGCGCCGACTCGCTCGACACCGTGGAACTGGTGATGGCGCTCGAGGACGAGTTCGGCATCGAGATCCCCGACGAAGAGGCCGAGAAGATCACCACCGTGCAGCTGGCGATCGACTACGCGGTCGCCAACCAGAAGGCCTGAACGAGTGACGGCCCCCAGGCTTGCGGCTGCGCCGCTTCGCCACCCCCCGGAGGGGCTCAGCCGGCTTGAGGCGGCTCGGCGCCGGGCGGCATGAGCCGCCGGCGCGTCGTCGTCACCGGCCTCGGGCTGGTCAGCCCCGTGGGCAACACGGTGGCCGAAGGCTGGGCGCGCATCCTGGCCGGCCAGAGCGGCATCGGTCCCATCACCAAGTTCGATGCCGCCGACTTTGCCTGCCGTTTCGCGGGCGAAGTGAAGGGCTTCCGGGTCGAGGACTACATCCCGGCCAAGGAAGCCCGGCACATGGACACCTTCATCCACTACGGCATGGCCGCGGCGGTGCAGGCGGTGCAGGACGCGGGGCTGCCGCATGGCCAGACGCTGGGCGAAGCCGGGGCCGAACGGGTCGGCGTGATGGTCGGCTCGGGCATCGGCGGCCTGCCGCTGATCGAACAGACACAAAGCGAATACCAGGCGCGTGGCCCGCGACGGATCTCGCCGTTCTTCGTGCCGGCCTCGATCATCAACATGATCTCGGGCCACGTCTCGATCCGCTACGGCTACACCGGGCCCAACATGGCCATCGTCACTGCCTGCACGACCGGCCTGCATTGCATCGGCGAGGCCGGGCGCATGATCGAATACGGCGACGCCGACGCGATGGTCGCCGGCGGCGCCGAGGCCACGGTGTCGCCCTTGGGCGTGGGCGGCTTTGCGGCGGCGCGGGCACTGTCCACGCGCAATGACGACCCGCAGACCGCGTCCCGCCCCTGGGACCGCGACCGCGACGGTTTCGTGCTCGGCGAAGGCGCGGGAGTGCTGGTGCTCGAGGAGTATGAACACGCCAGGAAACGCGGCGCCAGGATCTACGCTGAACTGGCCGGCTTCGGCATGGGCGCCGACGCCTTCCACATGACGGCACCCAATGTCGACGGCCCCAAGCGTTCGATGAGCGCCGCGCTGCGCAACGCCGGCATCAACGCCGCCGAGGTGCAGTATCTCAACGCGCACGGCACGAGCACGCCGCTGGGTGACCTGAACGAGAGCAACGCCGTCAAGCTGGCCTTCGGCGAGCATGCAAAGAGGCTGGTCGTCAATTCCACCAAGTCGATGACCGGCCACCTGCTCGGCGGCGCCGGCGGCATCGAGTCGGTGTTCACCGTGCTGGCCGTGCACCACCAGGTCTCGCCGCCCACCATCAACATCTTCAACCAGGACCCGGAGTGCGACCTGGACTACTGCGCCAACGAGGCGCGGCAGATGAAGATCGACGTGGCGGTGAAGAACAACTTCGGTTTCGGCGGCACCAACGGCACGCTGGTCTTCCGGCGGATCTAGTGCGCGCCGCGCCCCCGGTGAGCGTGCTCTGCAGCGGCGGCGTACCC
>JACZKT010000597.1 GCA_014859905.1 Rubrivivax sp. | reverse complement strand
GCCGCGCTGCTCGACGACCTCGAGCAGCGCACCTTCCGCTACTTCTGGGAAACCACCGACGCCGCCACCGGGCTGGCGCCCGACCGCTGGCCAACGCCTTCCTTCTGCAGCATCGCCGCGGTCGGCTTTGCGCTCAGCGCCTATCCAGTCGGTGTCGAGCGCGGCTGGATCACCCGCGAGCAGGCCCGCGAGCGTGTCCGCACCACGCTGCGCACCTTGCGCGACGCGCCGCAGGGCCCGGCCGCGCGCGGCATGGCCGGCCACAAGGGATTCTTCTATCACTTCCTCGACATGAAGAGCGGCACGCGCTTCGGGCGCTGTGAACTGTCCACCGTCGACACCGCGCTGCTGCTGGCCGGCGCGCTGCATTGCCAGAGCTGGTTCGACGGCAACGACGCCGCCGAGACCGAGATCCGCGCCCTGGCCGACGCGATCTACGCCCGCGTCGACTGGCGCTGGGCGCAGGTGCGGCCGCCGTCCATCGGTCACGGCTGGCATCCGGAGAGCGGTTTCATCGCCAACGACTGGAAGGGTTACAACGAAGCGATGCTCGTCTACCTGCTGGCGCTGGCTTCGCCCACCTTCCCCGTACAGCGCGACGCCTGGGAGGCCTGGACCAGCACCTACGACCGCGACAGCTGGGGCACCGACTACGACCAGACCTACCTGCGCTTCCCGCCGCTGTTCGGCCACCAGTTCACGCACTGCTGGGTCGACTTCCGCGGCCTGCAGGACACCTACATGCGTCGCCGCGGCCTCGACTACTTCGAGAACTCGCGCCGCGCCACCTATGCCCAGCGCGCCTACGCCCTGCACAACCCCGAGGGCTGGGCCGGCTACGGCGCCGATGTCTGGGGCATCACCGCCTGCGACGGGCCGGCCGACGTGCGGCGCGAGTTCGGCGGCCGCATGCGCCGCTTCATCAGCTACGCCGGCCGCGGCATGGGGCTGCACGACGACGGCACGATCGCGCCCTACGGCGCCGGCTCGTCGATCGCCTTCGCCCCCGAGATCGTGGTGCCCGCGCTGGCCAAGATGCACGAACGCTACGGCGCGCACATCTATGGCCGCTACGGCTTCATCGACGCCTTCAACCCGAGCTTCACGTTCACCGACGTGAAGCTCACCCACGGCCGCGTCGTGCCGGGCTTCGGCTGGGTCGACGTCGACCACCTCGGCATCGACCAGGGGCCGCTGCTGGCCATGCTCGGCAACCACCGCGGCGAACTCGTGTGGAAGGCGATGCGCGGCAGTGCGCACCTGAAGCTGGGGTTGCGGCGGGCAGGCTTCGCTGGCGGGTGGCTGGGGTGAACACGCTTCGCCGCTGGACCCGCCGCTCCTGGCTCGCTGCCGCTGCCGCCTTCGGCACGGCGGCCTGCACGCGTGGCGACGAGCGCACGATCCGCTTCTGGGCCATGGGGCGCGAAGGCGAGGTCGCGGCCGAACTGGTGGCCGGCTTCGAGCGCGAGAACCCGGGCGTGCGCGTTCGCGTCGAGAGCCTGCCCTGGACCTCGGCGCACGAGAAGCTGCTCACCGCCTTCGCCGGCGACGCCACGCCCGACATGGCGCAGATGGGCAACACCTGGCTGCCCGAGATGGCCGCCCTGGGCGCGCTCGAACCCCTGGGGCCGCTGCTGGCCGGCACGCCGTCGATCGACCCTGTCGACCACTACAGCGGCATCTGGCAGACCAACCAGGTCGCGGGCCAGGCGGTGGGGGTGCCGTGGTACGTCGACACGCGGCTGCTGTTCTTTCGCCGCGACCTGCTCGCGCGGGCCGGCTTCGTGCAGCCGCCGGCCGACTGGGCCGAGTGGACACGCTGCCTGGCGGCGCTGCAGGCCGCAGGCGTGGCGACGCCGATCCTGCTGCCGACCAACGAGTTCGAGCCGCTGCTGGCGCTGGCGCTGCAGCAGGAAGGCGAGGTCCTGCGCGAAGGCGGACGACGCGGCAACTTTTCCGGCCCCGGGTTCCGCCGCGCGCTGCAGTTCTACCTGCAGATGTTCGAGCGCGGCTGGGCGCCGGGGGTCACCAACAACCAGGTCGCCAACGTCTGGCAGGAGTTCGGCCGCGGCACTTTCGCCTTCTACATCTCCGGGCCGTGGAACATCGGCGAGTTCAAGCGCCGGCTGCCACCCGACTTGCAGGCGAGCTGGATGACCGCGCCGCTGCCCGGGCCCGTTGCGGGCGGCGGGCCGGGGGCGTCGATCGCCGGCGGCGCCAGCCTGGTGCTGTTCAAGCGCTCGCGCGTCAAGCCGCTGGCCTGGAAGCTCGTCGAGTACCTGACGCGGCCGGCGGTGCAGTTGCAGTTCTACCGCCTCACCGGCAACCTGCCACCGCGGCGCAGCACCTGGGCGCTGCCGCGCGAGGACGGTGCGCCGCTGGCCGACGACGTGCACGCGCGTGCCTTCGCGCTTCAGCTCGAGCACGTGCGCGCTGCGCCGGCGGTGCCGGAGTGGGAACGCATCGCGCAGGAGATGCAGCTCTTCGCGGCGCGCGCCGTGCACGAGCGCGCCGACATCGACGCCGCGGTGCGTGCGCTCGATGCGCGCGTCGACAGCATCCTGGAAAAGCGGCGCTGGATGCTCGACCGCGCGGCGGCGGGCTGAAGCGGCGATGGCCAACTCGCGCCACACCCTCGCCGCCTGGGGCTTCGTCGCGCCGGCGCTGGCCGTCATCGGCCTGTTCTTCGTGCTGCCGGTGGCGGCCGGGCTGGTGCTGAGCCTGACCGACTTCGACATCTACGCGCTGGCCAGCCTGCACAACCTGCGCTTCGTCGGCCTGGACAACTACGCTCACGTGCTGCAGTTGCCGCTGTTCTGGAAGGCGCTGGGCAACACCGCGTATTTCGTCGTGCTCGGGGTGCCGCTGTCGATTGCCGTGTCGCTGTTCGCGGCGGTGCTGCTGCAGAGCAAGCTGACGCGCTTCAAGCCGATCTTGCGCACGGCGCTGTTCGCGCCGGTGGTGACGACGCTGGTGGCGGTGGCCGTGATCTGGCGCTACCTGTTCCATGTCCGCTACGGCCTCGTCAACCAGGTGCTGCTGGGCGTCGGCATCGATCCCATCGACTGGCTGGGCGACCCGCACTGGTCGATGCCGACGATCATCCTGTTCGCGGTGTGGAAGAACTTCGGCGGCAACATGATCATCTTCATCGCCGCGCTGCAGGCCATCCCCGAAGACCTGTACGAAGCGGCACGGCTCGACGGCGCACGTGCCTGGGCGATGTTTCGCCACGTCACGCTGCCCTCGCTGGCGCCGACGATGCTGATGGTCAGCATCCTCACCACCGCGGGCTACTTCCAGCTCTTCGCCGAGCCCTACGTGATGACGCAGGGCGGCCCGCTGCAAAGCACGGTCAGCGTGCTGTACCTGATGTACGACGAAGGCTTCAAGTGGTGGAACCTGGGCACCGCTTCGGCGGTGGCCTTCGTGCTGTTCCTGATCATCGTCGCGGTGACCAAGGGCCTGCTTTGGCTGGCTGCGCGCGCCACCGGGGACCGGTTGGCATGAAACAGCCGCTCGCCACGCTGGCCGTCAATGCCGCGCTGCTGCTGGCCGCGCTGCTGGCCGTGTTCCCGCTGTTCTGGATGGTCTCGGTGTCGTTCATGCCCACCGGGGCGGCCAGCACCTATCCACCACCGCTGCTGCCCGGCGCGCCGACGCTGCAGCACTACACGCAACTGCTGGCGCAGGGCGGCATCGGCCGCGCCTTCGTCAACAGCCTCGTGCTCGCCGTGGCCGCCACCGCGATCTCGACGCTGCTCAACGCGCTCGCCGGCTACGCCTTCGCCAAGTTGAAATTTGCCGGGCGCGACAAGGTGTTCGCGCTGCTCATTGCGGCGCTGGTGATCCCGGGCCAGGTGGCGATGCTGCCGCTGTTCCTGATGCTCAAGGGCATGGGCCTGGTCAACACCTACGCCGGCGTGCTGGTGCCGGGGCTGGCCAGCATCTTCGGCATCTTCCTGGTGCGCCAGTACGCACGCAGCATCCCCGACGAATTGATCGAAGCCGCGCGCATGGACGGCGCGGGCGAGTTCCGCATCTTCTTCTCGATCGTGCTGCCGGTGCTCAAACCGGTGCTGGTGACGCTGGCGGTGTTCGCCTTCCTCGGCAGCTGGAACGACTTCATGTGGCCGCTGATCGTGCTCACCGACGGCGACCTGCACACGCTGCCGGTGGCGCTGGCCTCGCTGGCGCGCGAACACGTGCAGGACAGCGAGCTGATGATGGCCGGCGCGGTGATCACGGTGCTGCCGGTGCTGCTGCTGTTCCTGGCGCTGCAGCGCTACTACATGCAGGGGCTGCTGATGGGCAGCGTGAAGTGACGAGGTGGTTCGCTGCACTGTGGCTGCCGTGGGCGCTGCTGGTCCAGGCGGCGCAGGCAGCGCCGTTGCGGCAAGAAGTGCTCGACGACTTCCGTGCCCCGGCCGCCTGGCAGGCCACGGCGTCGGACCAGGTGCGCACCGCGCTGCGACGCGACCGCGACGGCAGCCTGTGCCTGGACGTCGACTTCGCCGGCGTCTCCGGCTACGCGGTGATGCGGCGCGCGCTGCCCGTCGCCTGGCCGGCGCACTTCGACCTCGTGGCGCGGCTGAAGGGCGGCGGCGCCACCAACGACATCCAGTTCAAGCTCGTCGACGCCGGCGGCGACAACGTCTGGTGGCTGAACCGGCCCGATCTTGCGTTGCCGGGCCGGCTCACCGAGCTGAAGATCCGCCGCCGCCACATCGACTTCGCCTGGGGCCCGGCGGCCGACCGCACGCTGCGCAAAACGCAGTTCGTCGAATTCGTCGTCGCCGCCGGCCGCGGCGGCGGCCGCAGTTCGCTGTGCGTGGCGCGGCTGACGCTGCAGGAGCGCCAGCCCGACCCGGCGGACTGGCCTGCACCGCAGGTCCGCCACGACGCGGGCACGACCGACATCGACCTCGGCCTGGT
Organism: Rubrivivax sp.; assembly: GCA_014859905.1. Taxonomy (GTDB): domain Bacteria; phylum Pseudomonadota; class Gammaproteobacteria; order Burkholderiales; family Burkholderiaceae_C; genus Rubrivivax. The sequence goes on along the minus strand of JACZKT010000597.1, from coordinate 169 downwards.
GCGTGAATTCAACGGCCTGGCGCTGCGTTGGCCCGACGGCGTGCGCGACATCGACTACGACGTGCTGGGCTCCGGCGACGGCCGACGCTGGCGCGCGCTGCGCCGCGTGCGCGGCAGCGACGGTGGCCTGGACGCACTGTTCCTGCCCGAGAGCGAAGCGCGGCACCTG
>JACZKT010000596.1 GCA_014859905.1 Rubrivivax sp. | reverse complement strand
GGTGCTGCTGGGCCTGCTGCGCGCGCTGCCGGTGGGCCTGGCGCTGGACGGTGCCGGCGCGCTGCGCTTCGGCCTGCACGCCAGCGTGGCGGCCACCGCCGTGGCCTTGCTGGCCTTCGCCTGGTCGCTGGCCGTGGTGCCGACCTCGCTGCCGCCCAAGGCCTACTACGAGATCCTGTTCTGGGGCGGCGGCCACGCGCTGCAGTTCACCTGGACGCTGCTGATGCTGGTGGCCTGGCTGGCGCTGGCGCAGGCCTGCGGCGGCCGCATCCCGCTGAGCCCGCGCATCGTGCTGCTGTTGTTCGTGGTGGCGCTGGTCGGCGTCTTCGGCACGCCGCTGGCCTACCTGATGCACGACGTGAGCACGGTCGAACACCGCGACATGCACACCTGGGGCATGCGCTTTGGCGGCGGCCTGGCCATCGCGCCGCTGGCGCTGGCGGTGCTGCTGGCGATGGCCTCGTTGCGGCAGCTGGGTGCCGTGCAGCGCCCGCTGCGTGCTGCGCTGCTGGCGTCGATGCTGCTGTTCGTGGCCGGCGGCGTGATCGGACTGGCCATCAGCGGCAACAACGTCAAGATCCCGGCGCATTACCATGGCTGCATCGTCGGCGTCACGCTGGCGCTGATGGGCCTCGTCTACCACCTGCTGCCGCAACTGGGCTACCGCGCACCCAGCGGCGGCCTGGCCGTGCTGCAGCCCTGGCTGTATGGCGTGGGGCAGCTGCTGCACATCGCCGGCCTGGTCTGGTCGGGCGGTTACGGCGTGCAGCGCAAGGTGGCCGGCGCCGAGCAGGTGCTGCGCAGCGCCGGTGAGGTCGCGGGCATGGGCCTGATGGGCCTGGGCGGCCTGCTGGCGATCGCCGGCGGGCTGCTCTTCGTGGTGGTGGTGGCGCGCGCGATACGGCGGCAGCGCCCATGACGGCGGCGCCATGATCGCGCTGCTGCAGCGCACGCTGCGCGCGGCCTTCATGGCCGCCGAAGGCCTGTTCAACCGCGCCTTCGGCGACCGCCTCAACCCGCTGTACCACCTGGGCGCGATCACCTTCTTCCTGTTCTGGGTGGTGGGGGTCACCGGGCTCGTGCTGTTCGCCTTTTTCGACACCAGCGTCGACGGCGCCTACCGCTCGGTGGAGGCCATCACGCACGGCCTGTGGGGTGCCGGCGGCGTCATGCGCACGGTGCACCGCCACGCCTCGGACGCGCTGGTGCTCACGATGCTGATCCACGCCGTGCGCTATTTCGCCTTCGACCGCCTGCGCGGCTTTCGCTGGTTCTCGTGGGTCACCGGCGTGGCGCTCGTCTGGCTGGCCTTCGTTGCCGGCGTCAACGGCTACATGCTGCCCTGGGACCGGCTGGCGCAGTTCGTCACCCAGGCCAGCTTCGAGTGGCTGGACTGGCTGCCGGGCTTCGGCGGCACGCTGATCCGCAACTTCATCCTGCCCGAGCATGTCAGCGACCGCCTGTTCTCGCTGCTCGTCTTCATCCACATCGGCGTGCCGCTGGTGATGCTGCTGGTGATGTGGATCCATGTGCAGCGCGTGCCCAAGGCGAGCACGCAGCCGCCGCGGCCGATCACGCTGGCGCTGGTGCTGACCTTGCTGGTGCTGGCCCTGGCCACGCCAGTGGCCAGCCAGGGGCCGGCCGACCTGAACACCGCACCGGCCGTGCTGGCGCTGGACTGGTTCCTGCTGGCGATCTTCCCGCTCCTCTACGCCTGGCCGCTGGGCGGCGTGTGGGCCCTGGTGGGCGGCGCCACGCTGCTGCTGCTGGCCTTGCCCTGGCTGCTACCGCGGCGCGGCGGCAAGAGCCCGCTGCAGCTCAC
>JACZKT010000595.1 GCA_014859905.1 Rubrivivax sp. | reverse complement strand
GCCGGGCGGCAGCGCGGCCAGGCAGGCCAGGAAGGTGCGGCGAGTGAGCTGGGACATGGCGGGCTCCGTGGCAGCGGCGTGGCCCGCAGTGTTCGACATCCCCGCGCTGCCGGCCATCGCCCGGGAGGCGGTCACGGGCCCCCTCTGTCGGGGGCACCCGCCCGCATCAGCCCGGCAGGCCGCGCCCGCGCAGCGCTCCGGTCGGTCGGGCAGCCTGCATCAGGCCGCGGGGCCCGATGGACGTCGCGCCTCAGCCCCAGCGCCGCAACGCCAGCACCGCGTTCAAGCCGCCGAAGGCGAACGAGTTCGACAGCGCGGCCTGCACCGACCGCTGCTGCGCCACGTTGGGCACGACGTCGAGGTCGCACTCGGGGTCGGGTTCGAGGTAGTTGATGGTCGGTGGCACGACCCCTTCGCGCAGCGCGCCGATCACCGCCACCAGCTCGATTGCGCCGCCGGCGCCCAGAGCATGGCCGTGCATGGACTTGGTCGACGACACGGCCAGCGCGTCGGCGTGCGCGCCGAAGACGGCGCGGATGGCGCGTGTCTCGGTGGCGTCGTTGGCCAGCGTGCCGGTACCGTGGGCGTTGATGTAGCCGATGTCCACCGGCGCCAGGCCGCCCTGCGCCAGCGCCGCCCGCATGGCGCGCGCAGCCCCGCTGGCGTCGGGCATCACGATGTCCGAGGCATCGGCCGACATGCCGGCGCCACACAGTTCAGCCAGGATCACGGCGCCACGGGACTGGGCGTGCTCGATCGTCTCGAGCACGAAGATGCCGGCGCCTTCACCCAGCACCAGGCCACGGCGGTGGCGGCTGAACGGCCGGCAGGTGTCGTCGGCCAGCACGCGCATGGCCTCCCAGGCCTTGACGCCACCGACCGTGATGCAGGCCTCTGTGCCGCCGGCCAGCGCCACGTCGGCCGCGCCGCTGCGCAGCAGCAGCAAGGCCTGGCCGAGGGCGTGGTTGGCCGAGGCGCAGGCGCTGGCCACCGCGAAGGTCGGGCCGCGCAGGCCGAACTCGAGCGAGATCTGCGACGCCGGCGCGTTGGGCATCACGCGCACGATGGCCATCGGGTGCACGCGCGGGTTGCCTTCGCCGTAAAGGCGGCGTGCCGTCTGGTCCTGCGTCGTCGCGCCGCCGATGCCGGTGCCGATGACGACCGCCGCGCGCTCGGCCAAGGGGTCGTCGAAGGCCAGGCCCGACTGTGCCAGCGCCTCGCGCGCCGCCACCAGCGCGTATTGCGACACCGGGTCGAGCAGGATCAGCCGCTTCTCGTCGAAGTGTGCCGTCGGCTCGTAGCCCTTCAGCTGCGCGGCGATCGGCGTGCGGATGTCGGCCGCCGGCAGGCCCGCCAGCGCTGCGATACCCGGCTGTCCCTCGCGCATGGCCTGCCAGGTGGCGCCGGCGCTCAGCCCCAGCGCGCTCACGCAGCCCATGCCGGTGATGACGACCCGCTGCATCACGCTACGGCCGCTGGCACGTCAGGCCGTGGACGTCTTGGCCGCAATCAGGCGATCGACACCCTCGACGAGGTCGCGCACCGTGCCGGCAGCGTACTGGTCGTCACGCTCGGGCACGGAGATGTCGAAGTGGTCCTCGATCTCGAACAGGACCTGCACCGCGTCCAGCGAGTGCACGTCCAGCTCCTTCAGCGTTGCATCGGGGGTGATGCGCTCGTGCGGGATCGAGCAGGTCTTGGCGATGATGTCGAAGATGACTTGTTCGGTGCTTTTCATGGGAATCCGGGCCGCCGCGCCGCCGCCCTCCCAGGCGGCCCCAGCGCACGATGCTTGGTTTTCATTATCCCGCGCCGCGCGGTCCGGGGACGCGGCAGCGGCTCAGGGCATCGAGCCCACAGCGCAGGAAGCCACACCTGCAGGTGTCAGGGCAGCGCCACCATGTCGCGTATCTGCTGCAGCGCAGTCGGGTCCTCGATCGTCGTCAGGTCGCCCGGGTCGCGCTGTTCGCACACCGCCTGGATGGCCCGCCGCAGCATCTTGCCCGAGCGGGTCTTGGGCAGCGCGCTGACGAAACGCACGCGCGACGGCCGCGCCACCGCGCCCAACTGCGTATCCACCAGCTTCATGATCTCGCCTTCGAGCTTCAGCGCCGCCTCGGGCGTGGCAGCGCGCGACGCGTCCTTCAGCACCGCGAAGGCCATCGCCACCTGGCCCTTCAGCGCGTCGGCCACGCCCACCACCGCGACCTCGGCCACCGCGGCGTGGCAGGAGATGCTCTCCTCGATCTCGCGCGTGCCCAGGCGGTGGCCGGCGACGTTGATGACGTCGTCGGTGCGACCGAGGATGAAGAAGTAGCCGTCGGCGTCGCGGATGCCCCAGTCGAAGGTGCTGTAGATCAGCCGGCCCGGAATGCTCTTCCAGTAGGTCTTGACGAAACGCTCGTCGTCGCGCCAGACGGTTTGCATGCAGCCCGGGGGCAGCGGGCCCTCGATGGCGACCACGCCCTTCTGGTTCGGTCCCGTCAGTTCCTCGCCGGTGGTCTCGTCGATCAGCTTCACGTCGTAGCCGTAGACCGCCTTGCCAGGCGAACCGAACTTGCTCGTGGCCGGCTCGACGCCGTTGCACAGGCTCAGGATCGGCCAGCCGGTCTCGGTCTGCCAGTAGTTGTCGATGATCGGCCGGCCCAGGCTTTCGGCGATCCACTGCGCGGTGGTCTCGTCCAGCGGCTCGCCGGCCAGGAACAACGCGCGCAGGCTGGACAGGTCGTGCTTCTTCAGCGCCGCCGGGTCCTGCTTCTTCAGCACGCGCACGGCGGTCGGCGCGCTGAACATCGACGTCACCTTGTACTTCTCGACCAGGCTCCACCAGATGGCAGCGTCGGGCCGCGTCGGCAGGCCTTCGTACAGGATGGTGGCCATGCCGTAGATCAGCGGCCCGTAGACGATGTAGCTGTGGCCGACGACCCAGCCGATGTCGCTGGTGGAGAAGTAGGTCTCGCCGGGCCGGCCCAGGAAGATGTGCTTCATGCTCGCCGCCAGCGCCACCGCGTAGCCGCCGGTGTCGCGCTGCACGCCCTTGGGCCTGCCGGTGGTGCCGCTGGTGTACAGCGTGTAGCTCGGGTGCGTGGACTCGACCCACTCACACGGCACGACGGTGTCCCGGTGCGTTTCGCGCCAGACGGCGTAGTCCTCGTCGCGGCCGGCGGTGCGCTCGAAGGGCGCCAGCCCGCGATCGACCATCAGCACCCTCGCCGGCTTGTGCACGGCCAGCCGGATGGCCTCGTCGAGCAGCGGCTTGTAAGCCATGACCTTGCCGCTGCGGCTGCCGGCGTCGGCACTGACGATCACCGTCGGCTCGGCGTCGTCGATGCGGCTGGCCAGGCTGCCGCTGGCAAAGCCGCCGAAGACCACCGAGTGCAGCGCGCCGATGCGCGTGCAGGCCAGCATCGCGAAGACCGCCTCGGGGATCATCGGCATGTAGACGAGCACGCGGTCGCCCTTCTTCACCCCCAGGCCGAGCAGCGTCGCCGCCATGCGCTGCACCTCGGTGTGCAGTTCGCGATAGCTGTAGATGCGCTCGGTGCCGGTCTCGGTGGAGACGAAGATGAGCGCGTTCTGGTCGCCGCGCGTGGCCAGGTGGCGGTCGATCGCGTTGTGGCACAGGTTGGTGGTGCCGCCGACGAACCAGTGGGCAAACGGCGGCTTGCTGTAATCGCAGACCTGGGTGAACGGCGTGTGCCAGTCGATCCCCTTTGCCTGCTCGGACCAGAAGGCGTCGCGGTCGTCGAGCGAGTGGCGGTAGAAGTCGGCGTAGTTCATGGCGTGTCTCCTCTTGTTTGCGCCACCGGTCAGCGCGTCTTCACCAGCGCCAGCACCTGCCTGAAGGCCGGGTGCCGGCAATCGTGCAGCCACTCGAACAGCACCATCTCGGTGCCGACGATACGCGCGCCGGCACCGTGCAGGCGCTGCATCGCCAGCGCGTGGTCGGCCGCCGTGCGCGAACCGCAGGCGTCGGCCACCACCCAGACCTCGCGGCCGGCGCGCCGCAGGCCCAGCGCCGTCTGCAGCAGGCACACGTGCGCCTCGCAGCCGGCCAGCACGAGCTCCGGCGTGTCGCCGAGCCGGTCCAGCAGACCGTCCTCGCAGGCATCGAAGTGCATTTTGGCCAGCGTGCTTGCGCAGCGCTGACGCACGCTGTCGACATTCGGGCCCAGGCCGGCCGGGTTCTGCTCGGTGCCCAGCACCGGCACGCCGAGCAGCCGCGCGGCGTCGGCCAGC
>JACZKT010000594.1 GCA_014859905.1 Rubrivivax sp. | reverse complement strand
TGGGCGGACACGCCAGCGCGATGCTGCGGCCCGAGCGCATCCGCCTGGGCGACGCCGGCGGCGCACGCGCCGCCGGCACGGTGCGCGAGGTGCAGTACTTCGGCGCCTTCACGCGCGTGAAGGTCGACGCGCAGGGCGTGCTGCTGCAGGCCGACCTGCCCGATGCCACCGGCGCACCGCCCCCCAGCGTCGGCCAGACGGCACATCTGCACTGGGACGACAGCGCGGTGCATGCACTGGACGCGCAAGGAGCGGCATGAGCGCGCGTGGCCGCTCCAAAGCGCTCATCCCGGAGCGCGCAGCGCAAAGGGTATTCCAGTGAGCGCGCCGGGCCGTCCCAAGGGCGAATACCGGAGTGCGCAGCACGAAGGTACACCAGTCACCCCGGGACTGGCGCTGCCGGCGGCGACACCCGGATTGCAGCGCCGCCTGTCGGACCTGCTGTACACGCGGCGCGGCGTGTTGCTGCTGGCCTTGCTGGCGCCGCCGCTGCTGTGGTTCGGCGTCATCTACCTGGGTTCGCTGTTCACGCTGCTGGCCAACGCCTTCTTCGGGCTCGACGACTTCACCGGCCAGGTGGTGCGCGAGTTCACGCTGAAGAACTTCGTCGAGCTTGCAGCCCCGGCCAACATCGACGTCGCACGGCGCTCGATCACGATGGCGGTGCTGGTGACGCTGGCCTGCGCGGTGCTGGGCTTCCCGCTGGCCTACTACATGGCGCGCCACGCCACCGGCGCGCAAAAGGCGGTGCTGTACATCGCGGTCATGCTGCCGCTGTGGTCGAGCTACCTGGTGCGCCTGTACGCGTGGAAGCTGCTGCTGGCCAAGGAGGGCGCGGTCAGCTGGCTGTCGCAGCAGCTGCACCTGGGCTGGCTGCTCGACGCGGTGCTGTCGCTGCCGGCCATCGGCGGGCCTTCGCTGAGCTTCTCGGCCCTCGGCACCTTCATGGTCTTCGTCTACATGTGGCTGCCGTTCATGATCCTGCCGACCCAGGCGGCGATCGAACGCATTCCGGCGTCGACCATCGAGGCCTCGGGCGACCTCGGCGCCGGGCCGGCGCTGACCCTGGCCATGGTGATCCTGCCGCTGGCGCTGCCCGGCATCGCGGCCGGGTCGATCTTCACCTTCTCGCTGACCCTGGGCGACTACATCATTCCGCAGGTCATCGGCGACAGCACCAACTACATCGGGCAGGTCGTCTACAAGCAGCAGGGCGTGGCCGGCAACGTGCCGTTCGCGGCGGCGTTCTCGCTGGTGCCCATCGTCGTCATCGGCGTCTACCTCTGGTTCGCGAAGAAGCTGGGGGCCTTCGATGCGCTCTGAGCCGCGTGCGCACTGGGGGCTCAAGGCGGCCGCCTGGATCGTCGTCGCCTTCCTGCACATCCCGATCGCGCTCATCGTCCTGTACGCCTTCAGCGCCGAGGACAAGAGCTACGTCTTCCCGCCCCCGGCGCTGACGTCGCAGTGGTTCGGCGTCGCCTGGCAGCGCGACGACGTGTGGGCAGCGATCCGGCTGAGCTTCGAGGTGGCGGCGTGGTCCACCGCGCTGGCCATGCTGCTGGGCACGCTGGCCGCCGCGGCGCTGGCGCGGGCCAGCTTCTTCGGCCGCGACGCCATCTCGCTGCTGCTGATCCTGCCGATCGCGCTGCCCGGCGTCATCACCGGCATCGCCCTGCGCTCGGCCTACGGCACGCTGCAGATCCCGTTCTCGTTCTGGACCATCGTCATCGGCCACGCCACGTTCTGCGTCGTCGTGGTCTTCAACAACGCAGTCGCGCGCCTGCGGCGGCTGAACCCGAACCTGATCGAGGCTTCGATGGACCTCGGCGCCGACGGCTTCCAGACCGTGCGCCACGTCGTGCTGCCGCAACTCGGCTCGGCGCTGCTGGCCGGCGCGCTGCTGGCGTTTGCATTGAGCTTCGACGAGGTCATCGTCACCACCTTCACCGCCGGGCAACAGACGACGCTGCCGATCTGGATGCTGCAGGAGCTGATCCGCCCACGGCAGCGGCCCGTCACCAACGTCGTGGCGGTGGTCATCATCGCGCTGACCTTCCTGCCCATCCTGGCCGCGTACTGGCTGACCCGCGCCGACGAACCCACGCAACGCTGACCCGCAGTCTCAAGGAGAACCCATGGCCGACATCACCCTGCCCACCGATCTGCTCATCGACGGTGCCTTCGTGCGCGGCGAGGGCGACGCCGAGAAGGTCCTCAACCCGGCCACCGGCGAACTGCTGGTGGCGCTGCCCGAGGCCTCGGTCGACCAGGTGCACAAGGCGGTGTCGGCCGCGCACCGCGCCTTCGACGCCTGGAGCGAGACGACGCCGATGGAGCGCTCGCGACTGCTGCTCAAGCTCGCCGACGCGATCGAGGCGCGCGGCGAGGAATTCGCGCGGCTCGAGGCGCTGAACTGCGGCAAGCCGTATGCGCGCGCCCTGGCCGACGAGATCCCGGCCGTGGCCGACTGCCTGCGCTACTTCGCCGGTGCGGCGCGCTGCGTCAGCGGCACGGTGGCCAACGAGTACCTGGCCGGGCACACCAGCATGATCAGGCGCGACGCCATCGGCGTCGTCGGCTCGATCGCGCCCTGGAACTACCCGCTGATGATGGCGGCGTGGAAGATCGCGCCGGCGCTGGCGGCCGGCAACACGGTCGTCATCAAGCCCAGTGAGCAGACGCCGCTGACCACGCTGCTGCTGGCCCGCGTCGCGGCCGAGATCCTGCCGAAGGGCGTGCTCAACGTCATCGCCGGCCGCGGCACCAGCGTCGGCCAGCCGCTGGTGGAACACCCGAAGGTGGCGATGGTGAGCCTGACCGGCGACGTCAGCACCGGCCGCAAGATCCTGCAGGCCGCCACCGGCACGCTCAAGCGCACGCACCTGGAGCTGGGCGGCAAGGCGCCGGTGATCGTGTTCGACGACGCCGACCTGTCCGCGGTGGTCGAGGGCCTGCGCACCTTCGGCTACTACAACGCGGGCCAGGACTGCACGGCGGCGTGCCGCGTCTACGCCGGCGGCAAGGTTTACGACAAGCTGGTGGCCGACCTGTCGAGCGCCGTCAGGAGCATCAAGGTCGGCGCGCCCGACGAGCCCGACGTCGAGATCGGCCCGCTCATCAGCGACCGCCAGCGCAACCGCGTCGCCAGCTTCGTCGAGCGCGCGCAGATGACGGGTCACATGGAAATCACCGCCGGCGGCAAGGCGCGCGCCGGTGCGGGCTTCTTCTACGAACCCACCGTCGTCGCCGGTGCGCGGCAGGAGGACGAGATCGTCAAGCGCGAGGTCTTCGGCCCGGTGGTCAGCGTGACGCGGTTCACCGACACCGAGCAGGCCATCGCCTGGGCCAACGACAGCGACTACGGGCTGGCCTCGTCGGTCTGGACGCAGGACGTGGGCCGTGCCATGCGCGTGGCCAAGAAGCTGCAATACGGCTGCACCTGGATCAACACGCACTTCATGCTCGTCAACGAGATGCCGCACGGCGGCCTGAAGTCGTCCGGCTACGGCAAGGACCTGAGCATGTATGCGCTGGAGGACTACACGGTGGCGCGCCACGTCATGATCAAGATGTGAGGCCCGGCTTCAGGCGCGGCGCGAGCGCGACTGCTCCCGCGCCAGTTCGATGAACTCGGTGGCGGCCGCCTTGTGGGCCGATCCGCGCCGCCACACCAGGCCGACGTCGACGGCGGGGATCTCGTCGCGCAGGCGGCGCACTTCCACGTGCTCGGCGTCCAGCGTCCATGGGCGGTACAGGAAATCCGGCAGCACCGCGACCCCGGCGCCGGCGCCGACGAGCGAGCGCACCGCTTCCAGCGATGCCGTGCGCAGGATGGTGCGCGGCTTGAGCTGGTGGCGCGCCCAGACGCTGTTCATGATCTCGTCGATGCGATCGGCCTCGAGCACGATCTGGTCGCAGGCGGCACACTCGGCCAGCGTGACTTCGTCGCGCGCCGTCAACGCGTGGTTGGAGGCCAGCCAGACGCGGTTCGGGCTGCGCGTGAGGGTCTCCGAGACCATGGCCTGCGGTTCGGTGAGCGCGTTGCTGACCATGATCGCAACGTCGAGTTCGCCGTTGATCAACAGGTGCTCCAGGAAGCCCGGCTCGTCCTCGGTGACGAAGACCTCGACCTGCGGGCAGTTGCGCCGGAAGCGGCTGAACAGCTCGCTGAGGTAGTAACCGGCGACCAGGCTGGTGACACCCAGCGACAGCACGCCGGTCGGGCCGGCGGCGGCGTCGCTGGTCTGCAGGCGCAGCGCGTCGGCGACCGAGCCGATGACCTTGCGCGCGCTGACCAGGAAGCGGTGCCCCTGGGGCGTCAGGCTCATGCCCTTGGAGCTGCGCTGGAAAAGGTCGCCGCCGAGCTCGGCCTCCAGGTCCAGCAGGCTCTTGGTCAGGGCGCTCTGTGCGAGGTTCAGCATGCGCGAAGCCGCTGCCACCGAGCCGGCTTCGGCGACGGCGACGAAATAGCGGAACTGGCGCAGGGTGACGTGACGGTGGCTCATCGGGCGCGCGAACGGTCGGCAGTGGCGGCAGGGTGGGTGTTTGTACCCGAAGCGGGCCGGGTACAGGGACGGGGGCAGGCGCACCCTGCCCTCGCCGCCGGGAGCCCGTTGACGGACCTCACTATTTCGATTATTCTTTAAATACTGAATCATGATGCACAGGGCCATGCAAGCACCAGACGATGCCGCCACCACCGCGCGCTTTGCCGACATGCTGTCGGCGATGGGGACCGAACCACGACTGCGCATCGTGCGGCTGTTGTTGAGCGCCCATCCGCAGGGACTGGTCGTCGGCGACATCGCCGGCGAGTTGCAGATCACCGGCTCGACCCTGTCGCACCACCTGGAAAGGCTGAAGAACGAAGAGCTCGTGAACGTGCGCCGCGAAGGCACCTTTCTCTGGTATTCCGCCAACGCGAAGGCCTTGCAGGACCTGCTCGGGTTCCTGTACGCCGAGTGCTGCACACGCAACAAGGCCGTCGAACCGCAGGCGATCGTCTGCTGCAAGTGAAGCGAAGGAGATGACGATGAACACCGAAGTCGATGTCAAGGCCGTCGTGAAGGCCAGATACGGCGAGGCCGCAGCGCGCGTCGCCCAAGGCGCGGGCAATTCCTGCTGCGGCGGGGCCATCGGCGGCGGCTGCGACCCCATCACCTCGAACCTGTACGACGCACTGCAGGCCGGTGCGGTGCCGGAACAGGCGCTGCTGGCGTCGCTGGGTTGCGGCAACCCCACCGCGCTGGCGGAGCTGAAGGCCGGCGAAACCGTGCTCGACCTCGGCTCCGGCGGCGGCATCGACGTGCTCTTGTCTGCCAGGCGTGTCGGGCCCACCGGGCAGGCCTACGGCCTGGACATGACCGACCCCATGCTGGCCCTGGCGCAGGAGAACAAGCGCAAGAGCGGCCTGGCCAACGTGCACTTCCTGAAGGGCGAGATCGAGAACATCCCGCTGCCGGCCAATTCGGTCGACGTGATCATCTCGAACTGCGTCATCAACCTGTCGGGCGACAAGGACCGCGTGCTGAAGGAGGCCTTTCGCGTGCTCAAGCCCGGCGGTCGCTTCGCCGTCTCCGACGTCGTCGTGCGCGGCGAGGTGCCGGCCGTGATCCGGCGGAACATGGAACTGTGGATAGGTTGCGTTGCCGGCGCGCTGTCCGAGCAGGACTACCTGGCCAAGCTGGGGGCCGCCGGCTTCGAAGACGCGAGCATCGAAGTCACACGTATCTACACCGCCGAAGACGCGCACGACTTCCTGGCCGGGCAGCACACCGACGTGCAGCAATTGGCGCAGCAGATCGACGGCAAGTTCGTCAGCGGTTTCATCCGTGCCGTCAAGCCGGGCCCGCGTGAGGCGGGTGGCGAGGCCGCAGCCGAAACCGCGGCCACGGCTCAGCGCACGCCCGAGGCCGCTTGCTGCGCTGCCGGTTGCTGCGGATCGAAGACCTAGGCCAGGCCGCCGGATCGGCCCGCAGGCCGCGACCCCGCGGCGTCACGGATAGGCGCGACGCAGTTCCTCGGCCACCAGGTTGCGGAACTCGTCGAGCCCGAAGCGCGGCAGCGGCCGCCCGTTGACGAAGAACTCCGGTGTCTTGGTCACGCCCAGCACGCGGGCGTCGGCCATGTCCTGTGCCATGCGCTGCGCCAGTTCGGGGGCGTTCATGTCGTTCCTGAGCCGCTCGAGATCCAGCCCGACGCCACCCAGCGCCGCCCACACCCGGTCCGGCTGCACGACGTGGTTCACGACCCACCGGTCCTGCGAGGCATACAGCGCTTCGAGCAGCGGCAGGTACCGGTCCTGGTTGCGGGCGGCCTCGAGGATCCTCACCACGAGGTCCGATCCCGGGTGGAACGGCACATGGCGCAGCGACAGCCGGATGCGGTCCGGGTTGGCCGACATCAGCTGCTTGACGTGCGGAAAGAAGAAGGCGCAGGTCTCGCACGCCGGGTCGAAGAACTCGACGATGTGCACCTGCGCGCCGGGCTTGCCGAAGCTGGGCGACTGCGCGCTCGCCAGCGCCGGCTGGTTCTTCGCGGCCGCGAGCTGCGACGACCGTGCCTGCTCGCTGCGGTAGAACAGCGTCGCCGACACGAAGGCCAGCAGCAGCGCCACCATGGCGACGATGAAGACCTTGCGTCGATTCATCAGTCCCGTCGCGGACGCGCTGGGCTGCGTCGCCGGCGCCGGCGGCGGCGGGCTCGCCGGTTGCGGCGGGTTCTTCCTGGACTTTCGGCTCATCGGGGGCTCCGGCTGCGCGCCGCGACGAGCAGCGCGTTCATGATGGAAAAGGCGACGAAGGACAGCAGCGGTATGTTCACGAAGCCCAGCCACTGGATCTGCACCTCCGAGCAGGGCACGCCCTGCGTGCAGGGCCGGATCTGCTCGGGGATCCAGCCCGCGACGAGCAGCACCTGGAACAGCGCCACGAGCCAGCCGCCGAAGGCCAGCGGAAGTGCATAGCGCACGACCTTGGCGTCGAACGGGAACAGCCCGAGGGGCAGCAGCAGCACGAGCGGAAACATGAAGATGCGCTGGTACCAGCACAGCACGCAGGGCGGCAGCTCCATGATCTCGCTGAAGAACAGCGCGCCCAGCGTGGACACGGTGGCGATGACCCAGCAGCCGAAGACGAGCAGCCACGCCGTGTCGGGCGATCGTTGAAGACGGTTCATCGAGGGTCGGTTTTCGAAGGTGTGGCAAGCCGGCGTTACACCCGCCGCCGGCGCCGGTGCGACGGCGGCACGAGCGCACGTGGAGCGGCGTCGAATGTAATCGGTGGCCGATGCGCCGTCTTGACGCAGGGCAAGCAGGCGCCGCAGCCGGCCCGGGCCTCAGGGTGCCGGTGCCTGGCCGCCGAAGGCGCGCTGCAGCAGGGCCCGCAGCGCCACTCGTTCCAGCGGCCGCGGGTTCGGGTAGGGGTTGGCCGCGGCCAGGTCGGCAGCGTGGTCCAGGCCTTCGGCGGGCATGCCGATCGCCTTCAGCGAGGTCGGCGCGCCGTGCCGCGCGGCCAGGTCGAACAGGCCGCGCGCGGCGTCACAACCGCCAACGACGTGCGATGCGCGCCATCGCCGCAGGCGCCAGCGCCGCGTTGTAGGCCACCACCCCTGCTGGCTGGAACCGCGTCGACGGTGAGCCGCTCGATGAGGGGCGAATCGCCGACATCCTGCGGGCTGTTCCCACCGACGTGGGTCCGGGCTCGCTGCGCCCGCCGGACGACGATCTGTTCCGCATCTCGATCGCCGGTGCTCAGCCATGTGGTGCTCGGCTTGTGGCTGATCTGGTTCGCGTGAAACCCGCTCGCCGACGCACGGCGCTTCGTCGAGCGCCTCGGTGCACCCTGGGCGGCCACTCCAGGCAACCACGACATCCCGCTGCTCGCCGTGGTCAGCCGCGTGCTGCAGCCTTGTGCACGCCACAGCGCGGCACACCGGACTGGGGGCATCAGCTCTGCATGCCCCAGCGACGCACTGTTCGCATCTCCAGCGTGCGGAACACCAGGCCTTCGACCGTCAGACCGATGACGATGACGGCAAACAGGCCGGCAAACACCACCGGGATGTCGAGGGTGTTCTTGTTCTCGTAGATGAACCAGCCCAGGCCGCCCGATCCGGACGTGGTCCCGAACACCAGTTCGGCAGCAATCAACGTCCGCCAGGCAAAGGCCCAGCCGATCTTCAGCCCGGTGAGGATGCTGCTCAGCGCGGCCGGCACCAGGATCTTGGCCACGTAGGCCGGCCCCCGCAGGCCATAGTTGCGGCCCACCATGCGCAGCGTGTTGGACACGGCCATGAAGCCGGCGTGGGTGTTCAGCGCCACCGGCCACAACACCGCGTGCACCAGCACGAACACGATGCTGGCGCTGCCCAGGCCGAACCAGATCAGCGCCAGCGGCAGCAAGGCGATGGCCGGCAGCGGGTTGAGCATGGCCGTCAGCGTCTCCAGCAGATCGTTGCCCAGGCGCGAGGCCATGGCCAGCACGGTCAACAACATGGCCAACAGCATGCCGATGGCGTAGCCCTGCACCAGCACCGTGATCGAGACCCAGGCCTTGGCCGGCAGCTCGCCGCTGAGCGTGCGGCTGACGAAGGCCTCCAGCGTAGCGCTGAAGGTGGGCAGCATCAGGTCGTTGTTCAGGAACCTGGCATAGGCCTGCCAGATCGCGGCCAGCACCAGCAGGATCAGCCCCTTGCGCACCCAGCCCTCGTTGTAGATGCGCTCCAGCGCGGTCAACGGCTGCTGCACCACACCGAAGTCGTGCTCCGGCACATGCTCCCGGACCACTTCCGGCCGGGTGTGCTCGGTCTCATGCATGCGGTTCGGCCTCGGTGGATTCCACGGCGTCGGCAAACAGCATGCCGTGGATGCGGTCGGACAACAGCGCGCCCGTGGCCGGGTCGAGCCGATCCTGGCCATCGCTGTTGAGTTCAGCCTTGACCTGCCCGGGGTGCGGCGACAGCAGCAGGATCCGGTTGCCGATGCGCACCGCCTCGGGGATGGAGTGGGTCACGAAGAGCACGGTGAAACGTGTGCCCTCCCAGAGCTGAAGCAGCTCGTCCTGCATCTTGCGGCGCGTCAGCGCATCCAGCGCCGCAAACGGCTCGTCCATGAGCAGGATGTCCGGCTCCATCGCCATGCCGCGTGCGATGGCCACGCGCTGCTTCATGCCTCCGGACAAGGTGTGCGGATGGGCGTCGGCAAACTTCATCAGGCCCACCTTTTCGATGTAGGCCATCGCCCGCTCGTCGGCCTGCGGACCCGACAACCGGCCCGAGGTCTCAAGCGCAAACACCACGTTCTGGCGCACGGTTTTCCAGGGCAGCAGCTGATCGAACTCCTGGAACACCATGACGCGGTCGGCGCCGGGGCGGGTGACCTTCTGGCCCTTCAGGCTGATGCTGCCCTCCACCGGTGTCATGTAGCCGCCGACCGCCTTGAGCAGGGTCGATTTGCCGCAGCCCGACGGGCCCAGCAGTACAAAGCGGTCCGACTTCAGCACGTCGAAGCTCACCCGGTAGGTGGCCGTGACCAGGTGTTCACGGGTCTTGTACTGCAGCGTCACGCCATCGACGCGCAGCAGGGGCGGCGCCGTGCCGGTGGGGGTCATGGCCAGTCCTTCATCGTGAACCTTCGGCGGCTGTCGGTCAGCTACCCGGCAGGTCGTGGATCTCGGGGAAGAACAGGTCCTTCCAGCTCGCCGGGTTGTTCTTGAGCGTGCCGACCTTGTTCATGAACTGCGTGTACGGCAGCAGCCGCTGCGGCGCCAGCGTGTACTCCACCTGCGGATCGTTCATCATCGCCAGGATCTGCTCGACCGATTCCCTGCCGCCGCCTTCCTTGACGTACATCTCGGCCGCACGCCGTCTGTCGGCATTGATCGAGGCGGTGGCCTCGCGCAAGGCATCGAGCACGGCCTTGTAGACCTTGGGGTTGGCCTCGCGGAAGCGGTTGGTGGCCCAGACCATGAGGAAGGTGTTGG
This sequence comes from Rubrivivax sp., assembly GCA_014859905.1. Classification (GTDB taxonomy): domain Bacteria; phylum Pseudomonadota; class Gammaproteobacteria; order Burkholderiales; family Burkholderiaceae_C; genus Rubrivivax. Next base: position 7,463 of record JACZKT010000594.1, on the reverse strand, counting down.
GCCCGCCCATGATGTCGTAGGAGTTCAGCACCGTGCGCACGCCCGGGCTGGCCAGCGCCGTGTACTGGAAAGGCGGCGAGGTAAACAGCGAGGTGATCTCCGCCGACCCGGAGATCAGCGTCTGGAGGCCTTCGGGGTGCGGCAGGTTCACCATCAGCGGGTTGAGCCTGCGGTAGTTCTCGATGCCGTATTCCTTGGACACCGCCATCTGCAGGTAAACCGTCTGCACCGACGATCCGGCGCCCGCCATCGAGATGCGGTCCTTCTCGGTGAAATCGCGCACGGTCTTGATGGCCGGGTTGCGCGTGACCAGCAGGTTCGGCATCGACGACAGGGCGGCAACACCGCGCACGTCGACCGACGTGCGCGTGCGGTCCCACAGGATCATCGCCGGCCCGGTGCCGCCCGAGGCGAAGTGCAGGCTGCCGGACAGCAGGGCGTCATTGGCCGCCGCGCCGGCCGCCAGGCGCACCCAGGAGACCTTGGTGGCCGCCAGGTTGGCCTTGGCCAGGTGTTTTTCCACCAACTTGTCCACGTTCATCACCGTCAGCGGCAGGTAGCCGATGCCGTACTGCGACGCGAGCTTGACTTCGTCCACCTCGGCGTGAGCAGGGCTGCCGATGCCGAGGGCCGCAGCCGCCACCACGCTACCGATCAGGGTTCTTCTGTCCATGGCTTTGTCTCCTTGGTTTTCTACCGATCAAGGTGCTGGTGCCACCTTGCCCAGACGCCGGATGGCGCCGATCGGTTCAAGGGCGAACTCCGAACTTGGGCTTGGGGCCGACCTGGGTCCGCAGCCGGTCCTGGGCCGCGTCGATGAAGCGGCACAGGTAGGGCCGGGTCTCGCGCGGGTCGATGATCTCTTCGACGCCAAAGGCTTCGGCGGTGCGGTAGGGCGAGGCCAGGGCGCGCAGTTCGCCCTCGATCTCGCGCTCTCTGGCCTTCGGGTCGGTGGCGCCGGCGATGTCCTTGCGGAAGGCTGCGGCCACGCCGCCTTCGATCGGCAGCGAGCCCCACTCGGCGCTCGGCCAGGCGATCTTCAGGTCCAGGCCATTCTTGTCGGTGGTGCCCATGCCGGCCATGCCGTAACACTTTCGGATCACCACCGTGTAGATGGGCACGGTGGCCTGCAGGCCCACGTAGACGCTGCGCATGCCTTCGCGCAGCGTGGCGGCCGCCTCGGCGTCCTTGCCGACCATGAACCCCGGCACGTCCACGAAGAAGATCAGCGGAATGTGGAAACAGTCGCAGAGCTCGACGAAGTGTGTCTGCTTGCGCGCCGCACGCACGTCGATCGCGCCGCCGTAGATCATCGGGTTGTTGGCCACGATGCCCACCACCTTGCCGTTCATGCGCGCCAGGCAGGTGATCACGGCCTTGCCGAAGCCGGGTTGGATCTCGAACACCGAGTCCTGGTCCGCCACCAGGCGCACCAGCTTCTTCATGTCGTAAGGGGTGCGCCGGCTCTCGGGAACGATGCGGGCCAGCGTGTCTTCGCAGCGGTCCACGCGGTCGCCGTTGTGCATCACCGGCGGCAACTCCCACACGTTCTGCGGCATGTAGCTCAGGTAGCGCCGGATGAGCTCGAAACAGTGGCGCTCGTCGTTGGCGACGTTGTCGATGGTGCCCGCCAGCTCGGCTGCGATGCCGTGCCCGCCCAGATCCTCCTTGCTGATCTTCTGGCCCAGCGAGCGCTCCACCACCGGCGGGCCAGCGGCGAAGACCTGGCTGGTGTTCTTCACCATCACCGACCAGTGCGACAGGATGGCGCGGCCGGCCGGTCCGCCGGCGGCCGTGCCCAGCACGGCGCAGACCACCGGCACCTCGCCCATCAGCTGCACCGACCGTTCGAAACCGTGCACCCCCGGGAACACCGAGTGCCCGCGGCGGTTGATGGAAGTGACGCTGCCACCGGCGCCGTCGATCAGGTTCACGAGCGGCATGCGGTACTGGTGGGCCAGGTCTTCCACGAAACCGCCCTGGCCGCCCTTCTTGCGGTCGCCGCTCCAGCTGGTGCCGCCGCGCAAGGTGAAGTCTTCGCCGCCCACGGCCACCGGCCGGCCGCCGATGGACGCCAGGCCCATGACGTAGGGCGCGGGTGTCACCCCCACCAGCGTGCCGCCCTCGTACCGCCCCTGGCCGGTGAGTTTCCCCACCTCCTGAAACGAAGCCTCGTCCACCAGCCCGGTGATGCGCTCACGGATGGTCAAGCGCCCCTGTTCGTGGTGTTTGGCCACGGCCGCCGGGCCGCCCAGCTGTTCGGCCTGGGCACGGCGGAACTGCAGTTCCGCCAGGCCGGCGTCGTCCGATACGCTGGAAGACGGGGGCATCGTCAGGCCTCCAGCACCGCAACGACCTGGCCTTCTTGCACGGGCACACCCTCGGCCACGGTCAAGGCCACCAGGGTGCCGCCGTCTTCGGCCAGCACCGGGATCTCCATCTTCATGGACTCCAGGATCATGATGGTGTCGCCCGGCGCCAGGCGGTTGCCCACGCTGGCCACGATCTTCCACACCGATCCGGTGACGTCTGCCTTGGCTTCGATCTTGTTCACGTCTGCTCCTGACTCAGGGTTCGGGGTGCGGCCGGCTCAGGCGCGCAGCGGTTGTTTCATCAGATCGGCCAGCAGGCCGGTGTGCACGTCGCCGGCCCGGAACTCGGGCGAGCCCAGCACCCTCAGCAGCGCCGGGATGTTGTGCTTGACCCCTTCGATGCGGAAGTTGCGCAGTGCCGCCACCAATCCGTCGATGGCCTCGCCGCGGGTGGGTGCATGCACGATCAGCTTGGCCAGCAGCGGGTCGTAGTGCGGCGTGACCGCCTGGCCCTGGGCGTAGCCGCACTCCACGCGCACGCCAGGGTTCTGCGGCGGCACGAAGACCGTGAGCGTGCCCGGCGAAGGAAAGAATCGCGTCGGGTCCTCGGCGTACACACGGGCCTGGATGGCATGGCCACGGCAGGGCACCTGCGCCGGCAGGATGTCCTGCAGCCGCTCGCCCGCGGCCGAGCGGATCTGCGCCGCCACCAGGTCGATGCCGCTCACCTCTTCGGTGACCCCATGTTCGACCTGCAGCCGCGTGTTCATCTCCAGGAAGCTGAACTCGCCATCGGGGCCGAGCAGCATCTCGACGGTGCCGATGTTGTCGTAGCCCATGGTCTGCAGGGTCTGCGCGATGCGCGCGGCCAGGTCTCCCAAGGTCTGCCGATCCAGGCCGGGGGCTGGGGTCTCCTCGATCAGCTTCTGGTGGCGGCGCTGTACGGAGCAGTCGCGCTCGTGCAGGTGCATCACGCTGCCGTGCCGGTCGCCAAGCACCTGGAACTCGACGTGACGCGGCCGGTCCACCAGGCGTTCGAGGTAGACCTCGGCGTTGGCAAAACCGCGCTGGGCCATGGACGACGCGCGCTCGACCGCATCCAGCAACTCTTGTGGCGAGCGTGCCGGCAACATGCCGATGCCACCGCCGCCCGAGGCCGGCTTCACCAGCACCGGGTAGCCGATGGCCTGCGCCGCGCGCAGCATGGCGTCGGCATCACCCGCCAACACGGCCGAGCCGCGGCCCACCGGCATGCCGTGCTGAGTGGCCAACGCGCGGGCGCGGGTCTTGTGGCCCATGGCGTCGATCCAGCGCGGCGTCGGCCCGATGAAACGGACGCCGGCAGCCTCGACCTGGGCCGCAAAGGCGGCGTTTTCCGACAGGAAGCCATAACCCGGGTGCAGGCCGTCGGCGCCGGTGCGGCGCAGCACGTCGAGCAGCACCTCGGTGTTGAGATAACTGTCGCGCGCCGGTGGCGGCCCGATGCGCACGGCCTCCTGCGCCAGCGACAGGTAGGGCGCGCCCGCGTCGGCGTCGGAGTACACCGCCACCGACGGCACGCCCATGGCACGCAGCGAGCGCAGGACCCGCGCTGCCACTGCACCCCGGTTCGCCACGACGACCTTGCGAAACATGGCCATGCTCAGAAGCTCGTCGGCCAGTTGGCCAGGCGGTGTTCCCCGATACCGCCCGTCAGGCGGCTGCGGTGCACGTCCAGCAGCCGGATGAGGTGCTCGCGCGTGTCGGCCGGATCGATGACCGACTGCACTGCGTAGATGGACGCCGCGTCCCAGATCTCGTTGCCGCGGTTCATGTCGGCCAGGGCCTCGTCGAAGCCGGCGTCGCCGGCCTCCAGGCCATGCACGACCTTCACGGCGAAGCGCGGGTCCATGAAGCTGACCTCGGCCGTCGGCCATGCCAGCACCTCGTCGGAGTTCTTGCCGCCGCCCATGTTGAGGTAGGCCTGGCCGTAGCTCTTGCGCAGGATGACCGAGAGCTTGGGCACCGTCATCAGCGCCAGCGCGTTCATCATGTTCATGATCTTGCCGGGCGCGCGCTTGCGCTCCGCCTCGGCGCCGATCACGAAGCCCGGTGTGTCCACGAAGCTGACCACCGGGATGTTGAAGGAGTCGCACAGCACCAGGAAGCTGGTGATTTTCTCGCAGGCATCGGTGTCCAGCGCGCCGCCCTTGACCAGCGGGTTGTTGGCCACGATGCCCACGCTGCGGCCGCTCAGCCGTGCCAGGCCGGTGACTGCCACCTTGCCGAAACGTGCCTTCAACTCGAAGAAGCTGCCTTGGTCGACGATGGTGCGCACGATGCTGCGCACGTCGTAGACCTGCGTGCGCCGCTGAGGCAGCTGGCCCAGGATGCCGGCCATGTCGGCGCCCGAGCCAGCGGGCACAGCATGCAACGGCGGCAGCTCGTTGTGGTGGCCTGGCAGGTAGGACAAGAAGGTCTTGATGGCGTCCAGGGCCTGCTCGTCGGTGTCGACCACGAGGTCCGCGAAACCGGTGCCTTCCGCGTGCACGCGCCAGCCGCCCAGCGTCTCCGGATCGACCTCTTCCTTGATGGCCAACGAGGTGAGCAGGGCGCTGGAGACCGCCAGCACGGCGCCCTTGCGGATGACGCAGAAGTCCGACAGCACGGCGTACCAGGACGAGGAGCCGTACGAGTACCCCAGTGTGGCCGAGGCCCAGGGGGTCTCGCGGGTGCGCTGGTACTGCGTGCCGTCGTTGCCCAGCAGCGCCCCCATGCCGCGCGAGCCCATGGTGTCGGGCAGGCGCGCCCCCGAGGACTCGCCGAGGAAGACCAGGGGCAGGCCGCGGCGCGTGGCCACGCTCTTCATGTGGGCGATCTTGCGGCCGTTGGTGCTGCTGCTGGAGGCCCCCATCACGGTGAAGTCGTTGACGACCAGCGCCGCGTCGCGCGACTGGATGCGGCCAAAGCCGGCGATCTTGCCGTCGGCCGGCGTCTTGTCGCGGTGGGCCGGACTGCTGGCCGAGGCCCCGAACAGGCCCGACTCGATGAAGCTGCCAGGGTCGCACAGGTAGTCGATGCGCTCGCGCGCATTCAGCACACCCTGGGCCTTGCGCAGCGCCAGCTTGGCCGTGCCGCCCATGGCCAGGGCCATGGCCTCGCGCCGGCGGTAGTCGGCCATCAGGGCCTCGGTCGCGGAAACGGTCGATTCGCCTGCGCTCATGGGGTGCTCGGGTGGACGGGAGAAGGGCCGCACCGGACGATGCCCGCCGCGGCCAGGGTGTCGATCTGCGCGTCCGACAAGCCCAGCAGGTTCTGCAGCACACGGTGTGTGTCCTGCCCCACGCGGTGGCCGCTGTGGCGCACGGCGCCCGGCGTGTCGGACAACCGGGGCACGACATTGGCCATCGCGATGCCGCCGAGTTCGTCGTCGGGCGCTTCGACGATGGCGTCGCGCGCCCGGTAATGCGGGTCGGCAAAGATGTCGGCGATGGTGAAGATGCGGGTGGCGGGCACGTTCACGCGCGCCAGCGCCGCCTCCAGCACGACCAGCGGGTGCGCCGAGGTCCACTGGCCGATGAGTTCGTCGAGCTCGTCGTCGTGCTTAGAACGCGATACGGCGTCCTTGAATCGTGGGTCGTCTACCAGTGCGGGCTGGTCCATGGCCACCGCCAGGCGCCGGAACACGGCGTCGCCCATAGCCGTGATGTGGATGTAGCTGTCGTCAGCCGTCGGGTACAGGTTGTTCGGCGTGCTTTCGGGCAGGCGCGAACCGGCACGGTTGGCGACATGGCCCAGCTTCTGGTGCGCCGGAATCCAGGGCTCCATGAAGCTGAAGGCACATTCGTACAGCGCCGCATCGATGCACTGGCCGCGGCCCGTGCGCTGGCGTGCGAACAGCGCCAGGCTGGCACCGAAGGCGGCGTACAGGCCGGTGATGTAGTCGGTCATCGAGACCGCCACACGCGATGGGGCGCGGTCCGGGTCTCCGGTCAGGTGCCGCAAACCGCTGACGGCCTCGCCGATGACGCCGTAGCCGGCGCGCTGGCTGTAGGGCCCGGTCTGGCCGAAGCCGCTGATGCGCACCATCACCAGGCCGGGGTTGCGCGCCGACAGATCGGCATAACCCAGCCCCCACTTCTCCAGCGCACCGGGGCGGAAGTTTTCCACCAGCACGTCGCAGGTGGCTGCCAGTTGCGCCGCCAGAACCTGCCCTCCGGCCTTGCGCAGGTCGATGGACACCAGCTCCTTGTTGCGAAAGATGCTGGCGGCGTAGAGCGACTTGCCCTCGAAGCGCTTGCCCATGGTCCGCACCGGATCGCCTTCCGGCGGTTCGATCTTGATGACCTCGGCGCCGAAGTCGGCCAGCAGACGGCCGCAGAACGGGCCGGCCACCGTGGAGCCGATCTCCAGCACACGCATGCCGGCCAGCGGGCCGGCCCGGGGGACGTCGGGCGCCATGCGTTCTGGGCTGCGGGCGGCGTTGTTCATCGGCGGCCGGCTAGAGCACGTACTTCTGGTAGCGCGTCAGGCATTCCTTGGCGCTGCGCATGTTGCTGCGGCGCAGGCGTTCGGCCTCTTCGGCGTCGCCCCGGCGCATGGCCAGAAGTACCGCCTGGTGCTCCTGCAGACCCACCTTGGCACGACCCGGCAGGATGATGATGCGGCGGATCAGCACCTGCGTCTTCTCGTAGATGCTGTCCAGCATCTGCGTCAGCACCGGGTTGGCCGCTGCCTCCTGCGAACGGCGGCGGAACAGTTCGTAGCCCGCGATGAAGGCGTCGAAGTCGGCGTTTTCGGCGTAGCCGACCATGGGGCCGTGAAACAGATCGACCAGGTCCTGCCAGGACACGGGCTCGGCGTTCTGGGTGGCCAGGCGCGAACAAAGGCCTTCGAGTACCTCGCGCGTGTCGTAGATCTGGAAGACCTGGGCCATGTCCAGCCGCATGACCACCGCACCGCGATTGGGGATGCGCTCGATCAAACCCCGTTGTTCAAGCGCCGAGAAGGCCTCGCGCACCGCCGTGCGGGGCGCGTTGAATTCTTCGGCCAGGTCCTGCTCGAGCAACTTGGAACCCGGCGGCACCTGTTGGCGGGCGATGCGGTGGCGCAGCACATCGACGATTTCCTGGATGCGATGGGCCGGCGACACGGCCGGGGCCGGGGCCGGCG
>JACZKT010000593.1 GCA_014859905.1 Rubrivivax sp. | reverse complement strand
CGCAGGGCGTACCCTTCGCTGCCGTCAACCTGGAGCCGGTCTTCGGCTCCGTGGACGACTACATTGCCACCGTGGAACAGGCCGTGCAGCAGCTGGAGCGCTGCACCGGCATGCCACCGGTGATCGTCGCGCACAGCATGGGCGGCCTGGCGGTGCGGCGCTGGCTGGCCGAGGCGGGAGAGGCCGGTGAGGCGCGGGTCCACCACGTCGTGACGATCGCCACGCCGCACCGCGGCACCTGGCTCGCGCGCTGGTCACTGAGCCTGAACATGCGCGAGATGCGCATCGACAGCCCCTGGCAACGCCTGCTGCGCACGCGTGAGCCTGCGCAGCGCCCGGCGAAGTTCACCTGCTTCTACGGCCACTGCGACAACATCGTCTTCCCGCCCGCCAGCGCCACGCTGCCGGGTGCCGACAACCGGCACCTGCCCGGCGTCGCGCACGTGGACATGGTCGACCACCCGGCGCCGTGGCTGGAAGTGCAACGCCGGCTGGCCGAGCCGCTCAGGTCCTGAACTGCCGCTCGCCCGGCAATACGATGCCGGCGTCGATCTCGCCGGCCGCGGCGATCGTTTCGCGCACGCGGGCGTAGACGGGCCTGAAGTCGGGCGCGGTGGCTTCGAAGAGCTGCTGGAACGAGTCGATGACGACGTAGGTGGCCTGGTAGGTGTCGATGCGGTAGCGGCTGCGCATCAGGCGCTGCAGATCGAAGGCGACCCGCCGCGGCTCGGCGCTGGTGATGCTGTAGCGCAATTCGCCAGCCGAGCTCAGGATGCCGGCGCCGTAGGCGCGCAGCCCCTGCGGCGTGGCGATGAGGCCGAACTCCACCGTGTACCAATACAGCCGCGCCAGCAACTCGCAGGCGTCGAGCCGGCTCGCCTTCAGGCCGCCGGCGCCGTAGGCCTGCATGTAGTCGGCGAAGCTGCGGTTGAACAGCAAGGGCACATGGCCGAAGAGGTCGTGGAAGACGTCGGGCTCGACGACGTAGTCGAACTCCTCGGGCCGGCGTATCCAGTCGGTGACCGGGAACTTGCGCGCCGCCAGCAGTGCGAAGAAGGCCTCCTCGGGGATCAGCCCCGGCACGCAGACGATCTGCCAGCCGGTGGCCCGGAGCAGGCGCTCGGAGACGTCGTCGAAGCGCGGGATGTGTTCGGGCGCACCCAGCTGCCGAACGGCGGCGATGAACTCGTCGCAGGCCAGGCCCGGCAGCTGCTGCAACTGGCGCGCGTACAGGCGCCGGTAGGTGTCGTGGTCGGCCGCGGCGTAGGCTGCCCAGTCCTGCTCGCAGGTGTAGTCGGCCCGAGCGCGGGCGTAGTCACCGCGCGGCGTGCGATCGCCGGTGCCGTAGGTGACGGGCGCGACACCACGGTTCACCGGCGAGTGCGGCGCTGTCGTGGCGGTCATGGCTTTTCCAGCACCCCGCGGCGCATCTGGTCGAGCTCGATGCTCTCGAACAGGGCCTTGAAGTTGCCCTCGCCGAAGCCCTGGTCGCCCTTGCGCTGGATGAATTCGAAGAAGATCGGGCCGAGTTGGTTTTCGCTGAAGATCTGCAGCAGCAGTTCACCCGCCTTGCCGTCGATGAGGATCTTGCGCAGCTTCAGTTCGGCGACGTTTTCGCCGTGGCCGGGGATGCGCTTGTCGACCAGCTCGTAGTAGGTGTCGATGGTGTCCAGCAGCTTGATGCCGTGGGCCCGCAGCGCGTCCACGGTGGCGAGCAGGTCGCCCGAGCCCAGCGCGATGTGCTGGATGCCTTCACCGTGGTACATGTCCAGGTACTCCTGGATCTGGCCGGCCTTCTCGTTGCCTTCTTCGTTGATGGGGATCCGGATCTTGCCGCAGGGGCTGGTCATGGCCTTGCTCTTGACGCCGGTGACCTGGCCTTCGATGTCGAAGTAGCGCACCTCGCGGAAGTTGAACAGGCGCTCGTAGAAGTCGGCCCATTCGCCCATGCGGCCGCGGTGCACGTTGTGCGTGAGGTGGTCGACGTAGGTCAGGCCATGGCCGGGCGGATTCAGGCTGGCCCCCGGCAGCGGTTCGAAGTCGACGTCGAAGAAGCCGATGTTGCCGATGTCGCCGGCCTGGGCGCCGTTCTTGCCGCGCCACTTGTCGACCAGGTAGATCAGGCTGTCGCCGATGCCCTTGATGGCCGGGATGTTGAGCTCGCCCGGCCCGGCGCTGCCGGCGTAGCCCCAGGCGCCGAGTGCCAGGACGCGTTCGTAGGCCTTGCGTGCATCCTGCACACGAAAGGCGATGGCGCAGATGCTCGGCCCGTGCAGCCGCGCGAAGCGCTGCGCAAAGGAGTCGGGTTCGGCGTTGACGATGAAATTGATGCCGCCCTGGCGGTACAGCAGCACGTTCTTGTGGCGATGGCGGGCGATCGGGGTGAATCCCATGCGCTCGAACAGCGCACCCATGGCGGCCGGGTCGGGGGCGGCGTATTCGATGAACTCGAAGCCGTCGGTGCCCATCGGGTTGTCCCAGGGAGTGAACTGCATGGTGTCGCCTCGCGCCAAGAGCGGAAAGGCGAACTGTATGCGGCGGGAGCACAGCTTGTCTGCAAAGCGCGGCCTGGCCCGCGGTGGTGGCACGTGCAGCGCCCAGCGGCGGGATGGACGGCTTGTGGCGTGACGCGCTTCACGGCCCCGCGCGGCCTGGGGACAAGCGGCGCCGCGACAATCGCGCCCCATGTTCGAGTGGATCAACGAGCTCTCGACGTGGTTGCAGTCGTGGTTGAGCACGGGTGCGGGCCTGTGGGGCCTGTTCCTCTCGGCTTTCGCCTCGGCCACCGTGCTGCCCGGTTCGAGCGAGGTCGTGATGACGGCGCTGGTCACCGCCTATCCCGACATCGCCTGGCGGGCGTTCTGTGTCGCGCTGGCGGGCAACGTGCTGGGCTGCCTGCTGACCTTCGGCATGGGCCACGCCGGCCGCCAGGGTTACGAGCGCTTCCAGAGGGTGCAGCACGGTGTGCACAACCCGCATGTGCAGCGCCTGCGCCGCTACGGGCCACCGGCCTTGCTGCTGTCCTTCCTGCCCCTGGTGGGCGACGCGCTGGTGCTCGCTGCCGGCTGGCTGAAGCTGCCGTTCTGGCAGAGCATGGCCTGGGTCGCGGCCGGCAAGGCGGCGCGCTACCTGCTGCTGTTGGCGGGGCTGCTGGGCATCCTGTCGTTGGCTTGACCCTGGGTGTCGCCGCAGCGGCGCCCGCAACCCCTGGTGCCGAGCGTTGCTCAGTCGTCGTCGATTTCGCGCAGCAGGCGCATCGTCGGCTCGGGCCCGAGCTGCAGCAATTGGCCGATGTCGGCCACGTCATCGGGCAACGCCGGATTGTCCCAGTCCTGCGCACTGTGCCGCGCGACCCGGATCGCCAGCCTGACGTTGCTTTGCTGGCGCGTCTCACCGCGCGCACTTTCGCCGGTGATCTGCACCAGCGTCGTCGGCAAGTGCCAGGCCGCCATCAACGCGTGTTGCAGCTCCGCCAGTTCGATGTGCAGGCATTTGCGCTGCGCGGTGGCCGAGCGCAGGGTCGGGTCGGCCTGCTGGCGGTGCGCGATCTCCAGGGCCAGTGACGGCGCGTGCAGCCACAGCAGCAACTCGGCAAAGCCGTGCAGCAGCGCAGCCTCGTGGATCACCCTGGCATCGGGGTCCATGCGGTGCACGGCGAATGCGATGGCAAAGCGCGCCGCGCGGTGCGAGCGGCGCAGTACGTCGTGAAACCCCGCCAGCGCCTGCGGCAGCTCGGCCAGCAGGTCCTCGGCCGCCGTCTGCGGGCCGAAGCCACGAAAGAAGGGCGGGATGCCCAGCATCACCAGCGCCTCGGTCACGGTTTCGGTGTCGCTGCCGCCGCGGCCCTGACGCAGCCGCGCCACGTGCGACAGCAGCTTGAGCGTCATCAGCGGATCGCTGGTGATCGTTTCGGCCAGCAGGTGCGCATCCACCGAGTCTTCCACCGGACGCAGTTCTTCGAGCGCCAATGCCGTGCTCGCCAGCACCGGCAGGCCGGCGGGGTCGAACAGCGCCACCCACGCCGCCAGGTCGTGCGGTGGGTGGGTGATGAACTCGTGGGGGGTTGGCATGGGGGAACTCGGGACCCGTCTCGTCAACGGGTATCGGCCGCGCCGGGCTCAGTCTTGAGCCCGCAGCGTCAGCATCAGGCCGGTGCGTGCGTCGGCGCGGCCGTCGAGCAGCGCACCGTAGGCGGCCTGCAATGCCGGCGCGCCGCGCTTTTCGACGATGTGCAGCCAAGGGTCGTCGGCGCGACTGACGCGGGCCATGAACGCTGCCCAGGCCGCCCCCAGCCGCTGCTGCAGGGCGTCGCGGCCCCATCCTTCAGGCGGCGGCGCGCTGCGTTTCCTGATCTGCGCCGGGGCGAAGAACAGCACCGGGCGAGGCCCGGGCAGGCCACCGGTGGCGCCGAGTTCGGACCAGTGCGTGGCGCCGATCGAGCTGCTGTAGACCAGCGCAGCGCCGAAGTGCTGGTGCACGGCGCGCCGCAATGCGGCATTGCCGGCGAAGTCGACGTAGACCGTGGGCAGCTCGGGGTTGAGGCCGGCCACCCCGTCGTAGCGGTGCACGCTGTCGTAACAAGCGAGCGAGCGCGCGAAGTCCAGTTGGCCTGGCGACGTGAGGCCGATCACCGCGGGCATGCCAGGCGCGCCGCGGCGCCGCGCCAGGCAGAAGGCGGTGCCGTAGGCGGTCTTGCTGGACGCGCTGGACAGCAGCAACTGTCGGGCGCCGAAGAAGCTGTTGTCGGCCAGGAAGTCGTCGATCAGGAAGGACGTCGTGAACAGCGGCCGCAGCACGGCCTGCAGGCCTTCGGTGTGCGGCTGCCAGGTCGGGTCGGCGTCGCAGGCGCTGTACTGGTTGTAGACGGCGGCGAGATCCTGGCGGTGCGCGGCGGCGTCGACGAAACCCGCGGGGGTGGTGCGCGCGGGCTGCACGACCAGGTGCGTGCCGGCCGGGAAGTAGCCCCAATAGCGGCGCCCCAGGTCCACGCCCTCGGCGCTCGACTCGGCCACCACCGCAAAACCCCACACCGGCAGGCAGCCCCAGGCGGCGTCGAGCGCCGGGAAGAACCGCCAGTACTTCATCGCGTCGCCGAAGGCGGCATAGGTGATGTTGTTGGCGGTGAGCGCGAAATGTTCGATGGCCAGCCGCGCCTGGCCCGGCTGCAGCGGCCGCTGCGCGGGGCTGTCCGGGTCGGGCGCCATCTGCGTGCGATGCAGGTCGTTGCGGTCGATGAGCAGGCGTAGTCCGGCGTTCAGGGTCATTGCGGGTTGCGGCTGAAGCGAAGGGCGTGAGCATGCGTGGCCGCGGCCGGAACGGCTGTCACT
>JACZKT010000592.1 GCA_014859905.1 Rubrivivax sp. | reverse complement strand
GCTCGCGCGCCGCGAGCAGGCATTGGCGCAGGTGGCGGCCGCGCAGGCGCTGCTGCGCGAACTGCAAAGTGGCTTTCGCGGCGAAGAGGTGGCGCAGGGTCGTGCGGCGCTCGCCGCTGCCGCCGATCGGCTGGCCGATAGCAAGCGCGACGTCGAGCGCGCGCAGCGCCTGTTCGAGGGCGGCGCGGTCGGCGCCGAGAGCCTGGACAAGGCGCGCATGTCCTTCGACGTGGCGACCAGCCAGCACGAGCAGGCGCGCCAGCAGCTGCGCATCCTGCAGACCGGCACCCGGCGCGAGAAGATCGACGTCCAGCGCGCGCAGGTGGCGCATGCCGAATCGACGGTCAAGCCGATCGACGCGGCGCTGGCGCAGATGGTCATTCATGCGCCTTTCACCGGCATCGTCACGGTGCGCCATCGCGAGCCCGGCGAGACCGTGGCCCCCGGCGCGCCGGTGCTCACGCTGATGAACCCCGCCGAGCGCTGGGTGCGGATCTACGTGCCGGAGAACCGCATCGGCCAGCTGCGGCTGGGCACGAAGGCCACGATCAGCACCGACAGCTTCGCCGGCAAGGCCTATCGCGGTGAAGTGGTGTTCATCGCGTCGGCGGCCGAGTTCACGCCGAAGACGGTGCAGACGACCGAGGAGCGCGTCAAGCTCGTCTACGCCGTCAAGGTGCGCGTGCTGGACGATGCGGCACTCGAGCTCAAGCCGGGCATGCCGGCCGACGTGCGACTCGATAGCGCCGTGCCATGAGCGCGCAGCGCGGAGGGTAGATCAGTGAGCCCGGCAAGCGCTGCCGCGCCAGGGACCACGCCTGCGATCCTCGTGCAGGGTTTGACGCGCCGCTTCGGCGCAACGCTGGCCGTCGACGGCCTCGCTTTCGAGGTTGCCAGCGGCGAGCTGTTCGGCCTGGTCGGGCCCGACGGCGCGGGCAAGACCACGACGCTGCGCATGCTCGCCGGCGTGCTGCGGCCCACCGCCGGAGACGCGGTGCTGGGCGGCGTGAGCGTGACACGCGATCCCGAGGGCGTGAAGCACGAGATCGCCTACATGTCGCAGCGCTTCGGGCTGTATGCCGATCTGACCGTGCTGGAGAACCTGCATTTCTACGCCGACCTGTACCGGGTGCCGCAGCAGGAACGCGCGGCCCGACTGGAGCGGTTGTTCCGCTTCTCGAACCTCGAACCCTTCAAGGACCGCCTGGCCGGCAAGCTCTCGGGCGGCATGAAGCAAAAACTCGGCCTGTCCTGCGCACTGATCCACCAGCCGAAAATCCTGTTGCTCGACGAGCCGACCTTCGGTGTCGACCCGATCTCGCGCCGCGACCTTTGGCTGATCCTGCATGACATGGTGGCGCAGGGCGTCACCGTGGTGGTGAGCACCGCCTACATGGACGAAGCTGAGCGCTTCGACCGTGTCGCGCTGCTGCACCGGGGCAAGCTGCTGGCACTCGACGCGCCGCAGGCCTTGCAGCGCTCGCTGGCGGGCGAGGTGCTGATCGTTCAGGTCGAGCCGGCACGCACCGCGCGTGACCTGCTGCGTGACCATCCGCGCGTGCGGCGTGCGGCGCTGTTCGGCGACAAGCTGCACGTCACGGTGGCGTCTGCCGCAGCCGACGGCCCGCTGATCGACGCCGCGCTGCGCCAAGCGGGGCTGGTGCCCGGCGAGTTGCGCGGCGCTGCGCCGTCGATGGAAGACGTGTTCATCGAACGCATGACGGAGGCAGCGTGACCGAGCCGGGTGGTGCTCCGGCCGTCGTCGCCAACCGGCTGCGGCGCGTCTTCGGCGACTTCGTCGCCGTGGACGACGTGTCGTTCGAAGTCGGCGAAGGCGAGATCTTCGGCTTTCTCGGCCCGAACGGCGCCGGCAAGACCACCACCATCAAGATGCTGGCCGGCCTGCTGCTGCCCAGTTCGGGCAGCGGCTCGGTCGCCGGGCTGGACATCCTGACCCAGAGCGAGGCCATCAAGCGCCGCATCGGCTACATGTCGCAGCTCTTTTCGCTGTACGCCGATCTCACCGTCGACGAGAACATCGCATTCTTCGCCGGCCTGTACAGCGTGCCGCGCCAGCGGCGTGCCTCGCGTCGCGACTGGGCGCTGCAGACGGCAGGACTGGCCGAGCAGGGCAAGCGACTCACCGGCGAGCTGCCGCTCGGGCTGAAACAGCGCCTGGCGCTGGGCTGCGCGGTGCTGCACGAGCCGAAGATCCTGTTCCTCGACGAGCCGACCTCGGGCGTGGACCCGCTCTCGCGCCGCCGCTTCTGGGATCTCATCGATGCCTTGACGCAGCAAGGCACGACCGTCTTCGTCAGCACGCACTACATGGAGGAGGCCGAGTACTGCCATCGCCTGGCGCTGATGAATCGCGGCAAGTTGATCGCTCTGGACACCCCGGCCCGGCTCCGCGAAGGCATGACCGATCCCTTGTTCGATCTGCAGACCGACGACGGCCCGCTCGCGGTCGCGGCACTGCAGGACCTGCCCGCGGTGGTCGAGACCGCCATGTTCGGGCGCTCCGTTCACATTGCGCTGCGCGAGGCTGGCGGAGCCCGTGAAGCCATCGCGGCGCGGCTGGCCGAGCGTGGGCTTGCCCTGCATGCCTTGAACCAGATCTCGCCATCGCTGGAGGATGCGTTCGTTGCCCTGGTGCGCGCCGCCGGCGGTGCGCCCGTCGGCTGAAGGGGGCCACGATGAAACTGGGGCGCCTGTGGGCGATGGCACGCAAGGAGGTGATCCAGCTCAGGCGCGACACGCGCAGCCTGATCCTCGCCTTCCTGCTGCCCGTGCTGCTGCTGGTGCTGTTCGGCTACGCCATCAGCTTCGACGTGACCGACGTCAAGACCGCGGTGCTCGACGAAGACCGCGGCGCGGCCGCGCGCGAGCTGCGCGAGGCCTTCGGCGCGTCGGGCTACTTCACCTTTGTCGCCGAGCTCGCGCGCCCGGGCGAGATCGGCGCGCTGCTCGATCGCGGCGGCGCGCAACTCGTGCTCGTGATTCCGCCGGACTTCAGCCGCAACCTCAACAGCGGGCGGCCGGCCACGGTGCAGGCGATCGTCGACGGCTCGGATGCCAACACCGCGACCATCGTTCTGGCCTACACGCGCGCCATCGCCCGGTCGTACTCGTTGAAGGTGCAGCTCGAAGGCGTGCAACGCGCGCCTGCGGTCACGCTCGAATCGCGCGTCTGGTACAACGAAGAACTCACGTCGCGCAACATGATCGTGCCGGGGCTGGTGGCGGTGATCATGATGATCGTCGCCGCCTTGCTCACCTCGCTGACCATCGCCCGGGAGTGGGAGCGCGGCACCATGGAGCAGTTGGCGGCGACTCCGGTGTCGCGCGTCGAAGTGGTGCTCGGCAAGCTGCTGCCGTATGTGCTCATCGGGCTCGTGGACGTGGCGGTGTGCGCGCTCCTCGGCGTGTTCCTGTTCGGTGTGCCGTTTCGCGGCAGCGCGCTGCTCCTGCTCGCGGCCTCGACGGCGTTTCTCCTCGGCGGCCTCGGCCTGGGCATCTTCATCTCGGCCGTGACGCGCTCGCAGTTGCTCGCCAGCCAGTTGGCGATGGTCGTGACCTTTTTGCCGGCCTTCCTGCTGTCGGGCTTTCTCTACGCGATCGCGAACATGCCAGCGCTGTTGCAGGCCGTGACGCTGCTCGTACCGGCGCGCTACTTCGTGGTCGTCACGCGCGGCATCTTTCTCAAGGGCGTCGGCGTCGAAGCGCTCTACGTGCAGGGCTTGCTGATGCTGGCGTTCGCGTCGATCGGCGTCGCGGCCGCGATTCGCGCCTTCCGCAAGGAGTTGCCGGGATGATGGCGCGGGCCGAGCGGGTGTTCGAGATGGTGCGCAAGGAGTTGCTGCAGATCCTGCGCGACCGGCGGCTCGTGCGCGTGATCCTGATCGCACCGCTCCTTCAGCTGATGATTTTCGGCTACGCGGTTTCGACCGACGTGCGCAACGTCCCGACCTTCGTCGTGGATCACGACCGCACGATGGCAGCGCGCGATCTGGTCCAGGCCCTTGCCGCCTCGGGCTACTTTCGCCTCACCGGCGCCTCGGCACGCCCTGCGGACCTGGTGGCAGCGCTCGACCGCGGCGACGCGATGGCCGGGCTCGTCATCCCGGCGGGTTTTGCCGCCGACCTGGCCACCGGACGGGCGCGCGCACAACTGCTGCTCGACGGCAGCGACTCCAATACCGCGACCGTCGCGCAGAGCTATGCCGAGCGCATCGTGCAGGAATTCGGCGCGCGTGCCGGAGGTGCGGCGCTCGCGGTGGATCTGCGCGAGCGCGCCTGGTTCAACCCCGATCTGGCCAGCCGCGACTACAACGTCCCGGCGGTCATCGGCGCCATCATCCTGTTGGTATCGCTGCTGCTGACCTCGCTGGCCGTGGTGCGCGAGCGCGAGATCGGCACGCTCGAGCAGCTGATGGTGAGCCCGCTGAGCTCGGGCGAGCTGATCATGGGCAAGCTCTTGCCGTTCGCGTTCATCAGCCTGCTCGACTTCGCCCTGGTGCTGGCCCTGGCGCTGGTCTGGTTCAAGGTGCCCTTCGCAGGCAGCTTTTTCGTGCTGATGCTGGGCAGCGTGTTCTATCTGCTCGGCACGCTGGGCGTGGGCCTGCTCATCTCCACGATCTCCAAGACCCAGCAGGAAGCGTTCATGACGAGCTTTCTCGTCTTCATGCCGGTGCTGCTGCTCTCCGGCTTCATGTTCCCGGTGGCGAGCATGCCGGAGCCGTTCCAGTGGCTGACCCTGGCCAACCCGCTGCGGCACTACCTCGAGATCGTGCGTGGCGTCTTTCTCAAGGGCGCGGGTCTCGAGGTCCTGTGGCCGCTGTTCCTGTATCTGCTGGCGATGGGAATCGGACTGCTGTGGTTCGCGTCGACGCGGTTTCGCAAGACCGTGGCTTAGGAGCCCTTAGGGGGCGGAACATGCAGATCATCACCGACGGGATTTCCGGGTGCCCGTGCAGGCAAGTTCAAGGCCTGTGACGGCGAAACCCACACCGCCGCTGAAGCCGTCGCGAACGGTGCCAGGGCGAAGGACGGCGAGGCCACCATCCTCGCCTTCCAGAAGCTCCAGACCGGCTGCTTCAACTGCCATCGGGAGTTCCGCAAGCCGTTTGTCGAACACTTCCACGGCGCGCGCTGACAGATGAAACCCAACGAAACACAGTGGCACGCGAAAGACATCGCCACGCTGCCCGGCCTGCGCAGGATGTAAGGCATGAACACCGATGCTCCCGACTCCCCCGCGACGAACGCCATGTCCACGCGTATCCGTTTCTTCCGGGCACCCATCGACACGGGAGATGCGACATGACGCCTGGCGACTCAGGGCAATTCGATCGCGAGGACCTGAAGCGGTGGTGGGAAGCCACACGCAACTACCTGTTCGCAGATCCGGCGCGCGAGCCGGGGGCGGCCGATCCCTCGAGCAGCACCCCGGCGTTCCCAGGCGCTTGCCTGGCTGGCTGGCGCAAGACAGCAATGCCGGCGTCCGGCGACGCGTCCAGACGGTGATCGACCACTATGCATCACGCCTTTGCCGAATGATCGATCGGGCAAAGCATCGAGGGCTCGTCAGCGCCGACGTCGAACCGCATGCCGCCGCGCGCCTTCTTGTCAGTGTCGTTCAGAAGCTGGCGATCGGACTCGATGTCCGCCCTGACCGGCCGGAAATGTTGTTCGGGCAGGCGGACAGCGCCTTTGCCATCTACCGGGCCCAACTGGTGGCCTGACCATCGCGAATGCCAACATTTCAGGCTTCACAAGGAAGTGATCATGAATACGGCCGATCGGAAACCCAGCTTCTGGATGCGTGCGATTTCTCTGATCGCCATCGGATTCGGGCTGCTGACCATCAAGGAAGGCGGCATGACACTGAGTGGCAACGCGGCGGCGGTCACGGCCGCCGGGAACTACGTGCCGTTCGTGCTGTGGTTCAACTTCGTGGCGGGTTTCGCCTATGTCGTTGCCGGCGCCGGGCTGTGGATGCAGCGGTGCTGGGCCGCCTGGCTGGCTGTCGCCATCGCCGCCGCAACGGCGCTCGCGTTTGCCGCCTTCGGCGTGCATGTGGTTTCCGGCGCAGCCTATGAGCAACGCACAGTGGTCGCGATGACCCTGCGCACGCTTGTGTGGACAGCGATTGCGCTCATCGCCTGGTCCCGGCTGCTGCGGCGCATGAAGTGAAATCGCAAGAGCCACCTCGGCCGCGCGACGCAGCACCGACGCCGGTACCAGCACACGGGCGAACGCAATGAACATCCACGACGAGGCCAAGAACCGGTGGCTTGCCAAGGAAAAGTGCTTCATCGAGCGGGCGGTCACCGCCGGCAAGCGCGTTCTTGGCATCTGTCTTGGTGCCCAGCTCGTCGCCGATGTGCCAGGTGCGAAGGTGTACGCCAACGCCGACAAGGAGATCGGTTGGTTTCCGGTCGAATTGATGGAGACCGCGTCCGCGTCCGACCTGTTCGCCGCGTTCCCGGCGCAGTTCGAGGCATTCCACTGGCACGGGGACACCTTCGACATCCCGGCCGGGGCGTTGCACGTCGCGCGCAGCTCAGGCTGTGCGCACCAGGCCTTCGTGTACGACGAACGGGTCGTCGGCTTGCAGTTTCACCTGGAGACGACACCGGCCAGCGCGCGGCAGCTCATCGCTCACAGCACCGACGAGATCGTCAAAGGCCGCTACATCCAGATGCCCCTGACCATGCTCGCGAACGCGCACCGGCTTGACGGCATCAACCTCGCGATGCACGGGCTGCTCGATCGGCTGGCAGCAGATCGCCCGGATCGGACAGTCTCAGCACGCGGGAAGGCATGATGAAGATTTCCGTCCTCGGTGCGGCCCGCGAAGTCACGGGTTCGTGCTACCTGATCGAAGCCGCCAGCACCCGCTTTCTGGTCGACTGCGGCATGTTTCAGGGTGGGCGCGAGGCGCCGGCCCGCAACCGCCAGCCCTTCGGCTTCGATGCGCGCACTCTCGACTTCGTGCTGCTGACGCACGCCCACGTCGACCACAGCGGCCTGCTGCCCAAACTCACGCGCGCCGGCTACACCGGCCCGGTCTACGCAACGCTCGCCACCGTCGATCCGCTGGCTGTGATGCCGCCCGACAGCGCCCACATCCAGGGGGCCGAGGCCGAACGGGCGAGCCGCCGCAGCATGCGATCGATGAGATGAAGCGCGACGCGCTGCTTCAAGCGATTGAAGACAGCCCCTCCTATCGCCTCGCTCACGAGGACAGCGAGTTCCTGTCCAGCGACGACCTTCGGTCGGTGCGGCTAGAGCTCGAAATGTTGAAACCGGAGCGCCAGCTGCGCCGGCACAAGGTGCATTCCACGGTCGTCGTCTTCGGCAGTGCACGCCTTGTTCCGGAGCACTTGGCGCGCGCGCAGCTCGCAGCGCTCGAGCAACGCGCCGGCATGCAGCCCGCCGACGCGACGCTGCCAGTGCAGATCGCACGGGCCCGCATACAACTCGACTACGCGCGCCACTACGAGGAGGCGTGGCGTTTTGCCGAGATCGTTTCGCGCCACTTCCAGCAGCAGCGGCGGCGCGATTTCGTGGTGGTCACCGGCGGTGGACCCGGGATTACGGAAGCGGCCAATCGCGGCGCCTTTGACGCCGGAGCGCGCAGCATCGGCCTGAACATCACGCTGCCGCACGAGCAGGCGCCCAACCCGTTCGTCAGCCCCGAGTTGTGCTTCCGGTTCCGCTACTTCGGCCTGCGCAAGATGCACTTCCTGCTGCGCGCCCGGGCGCTGGTCGCGTTTCCCGGCGGCTCTGGCACGCTGGATGAGCTGTTCGAAGTCCTCACGCTGGTGCAGACCGGCAAGGTGCGCCGCGTGCCGATCGTGCTGGTCGGCGCCGCGTTCTGGCGCCGTGCCATCGACTTCGAGTTCCTGCTCGAGGAAGGCCTGGTCAACGCCGAGGATGTTCGTCTCTTCGCAGTCGTTGAAACAGCGGAAGAAGTCGTCGCCGTGCTGCATGAGTTCTACGGCGGCGTGCTGCCGGCGAACGACACCGCCCTGGATTGACCGTGCACGCCGCCATCACGCCGAGTCTCTCGAATCCCGTGCCGGCTGCGCGAGGGCTGGCGAAGGCCGCATTGGCGCTGGCACTGAGCCTGCCGATGCTGCCGGCCCTGGCTCAAGCAACGGCTGACGGCGCCTCGGGCGTCGAGAACTGCAAAGCTTCGGAGGCCATCGAGTTCCGCGGCTTGACCGCGAGGCTGGAGAACGACCTCTTTGCCAACACCGACCGGAACTACACCAATGGCGTGGCCTTCACGGCCGTGTCGCGCGACATCGCCGGCAGCGTTCGGACGGAATGCCTTCCGGCGCCGGTCCGCTTGCACGCCGAACTCGTCAAGTTTCTCAACCCGGGCTTCTGGTCGGACGCCGGAAATCCCGCGCATTCGCAGAACGTCGTCGTCAAGTTCGGGCAGTCCATCTACACGCCCAACGATCCGCTGCGCACCGATCTGATCGTGGACGATCGCCCCCACGCGGGCTTGCTGTACGTCGGCATGTCGTGGAATCGGCGTACGCACGCGTCGCAGAGCGCCACGGAAATGCTCGACACGCGCGAAATCACGCTGGGCGTCATCGGACCGTGGTCGCTCGCCGAACAGGCGCAGAACCTGGTTCACGACGCGATCGGCGCTGACAGGTTTCTCGGTTGGGAGCATCAGCTGAAGAACGAGCCCGCGCTGCAACTGGCACTGGACCGCAAATTCAGGAACTACCGTGGAGACGGTGCGGTTACACCCGGCCTCTCCGCCGATTCGATTCGCTCGATCGGGCTGCGCCTGGGGAACATCGAAACCTCCGCTGCTCTCAGCATCGAGGGCCGGATCGGCTGGAACATCCCGAACGACTTCGGCACCTATCCAATCCGGCCCGGCGCCGAGAACCGGCCGCCGTCGTCGGCATCCCATCGCGGCACCTCCAACGAGGCCGCCCGCATCGCATCCGGACCGCGGGCCGGCGTCCATCTGTTCGGCACGCTGGAAGCCAAGCTCGTCGCGCGCGACTTCTCGCTCGACGGCAACCTCTTCCGCTCGAGTCACCGCGTGACTCGCCGGCCCTGGGTCGCCCAGGCAGCGGTCGGGTTCAGCGCGCAGGGCGTAGTGGCCGGACACGGAGCCAAGCTGGCCGTGATGCGCGTCTACCGTTCGCGGGAATTCAGGGAACAGGAGTCCGACCATGCGTATGGTTCGGTCGCGCTCAGCATCGAGTATTGAAAGGAGCAAGCCATGTACGAAAACGACGACATCAGGTCGCGCAACCCCTACGGCGCGAAACCCGGCACGCAACTGCTCAACCCCGGCGGCACGTTCAAGGCCGTGAGCATCGCGATCCCGGCCGGGCAGCAACTCGCCGGCCACACGGCACCGAGTCCGGCGTTGCTCTTCATGATCGAGGGGCAGGCACGGTTCTCCTCCGGCACCGAGCAGATCGAACTCAAACCGGGCAGCGTGGCGCACATTCCCCCGCCTGTGGCCCATCGCATCGACGCCGCCATCGACAGCCATTTCCTGCTGGTGAGGTGAACCCTGCCGTTGCACGAGGTGATCCATGCGCTGCGTGCCGACCAGTGGCTGGAGAACCACCCCGAAGCGCCGGCAGCGCAACGCGAGGCGATCAGGCGCCAGGTGCGCGACGCCTTCTACACCGACACCGACGACTGGAAGCAGCGCATCGTCGAGCAGGGCGTGCAGGCGGCGCGGCAGGCGGTGGCGGGACTGGCCTGATGCCGGCACCGGCGTCGGCTGCGCACGAGTGTGATCGACGCCCTCATCGACCTTGGCTTGCGCGGCGTCGTGCTCAAGTGCCGGCCGTGGCGGCCGATACGGCCGAGGACCATGTCTGGATCTCTCCTGCTACGGTTCATGCTGCTTTGCGCCTGCTGCGTGCTCGCCGCGCCGTGGCCGGCCCGCGCCGCCGCGCCGCTGGTGCTCGACGCTCGCAGTGACATCGACGCCTGGCCTGCGGTCACCGTCTTCAGCGACGCCAGCGGCAAGCTGGACCTCCAGCAGGTGCTGGAACAGCGCATGCGCTTCGCCGAGCACACCGGCACGCCCGGCAACCTGGGCCGCCGGTCCGACGCCGTGTGGCTGCACCTGGCGCTGGTGGTGCCGGGCCCGCAGCCCGCGCAGCGGGTGCTGGAGATCGACTACCCGTCGCTGAACCGGGTCGACGTCTACCTGCTGACGGACGGCCGTGTCGGCGCACACCACCGGCTGGGCAATGCCCTGCCCCATGACAGCAGGCCGTTGCCGTCACGGACCATTGCCGCACCGCTGACGCTGGCCGCCGGCGAGCACGAGTTGCTGCTGCGTGTGCAGACGCAAAGTTCGATGGTGCTGCCGATGCGCCTGCGCACGCCGGAGTCCTTCATGGCACAGGAGTCCATCGGCCAGCTGCTGCAGGGCATGGTGGTCGGGCTGGCGCTGTGCATGCTGCTGTACAGCGTCACACACTGGATCAACCTGCGCGACCCGGCGTTCCTGGACTATGCCTTGCTGCTCGGCGGCAGCGTGGTCTTCCTGCTCTCCTACCACGGCGTGGGCGCGCAGTACCTGTGGCCCGATTGGCCGCAGTGGTCGACCCAGATTGCGCCGTTGGCGGTGCTGCTGGCCACGGTGGGGGCGACGCGCTTCACGCGCGCCACCCTGGCCGTGCGCGAGATCAGCCCGGTGCTGGATCGCGTGCTGCGCGGCATCGGCGTGGCGGCGTTGGCTTCGGTGCTGGCCGGACTGGTCGGTCTGCTGAGCTACCCGCAGCTGCAGACCATGGCCACGGTGCTCGGTGTGTCCAGCACCGCCGGCGGCTTGCCGGTGGCCTACTGGCGCGCGCGGCGCGGTGAGGCCGTCGGCATCTTCATGCTTTTCGGCTGGGGCTGCTACCTGATCGGGGCGCTGACCACCGCCGTCCTTCTGCGCGGCTACCTGGAGCCCACGGTCTCGAGCCTGTACCTGTACGCGACGTCCAGCATGGTCGAGATGGCAGCCTGGATGCTGGTGCTGGGCCTGCGCGTGCAGGCCATGCACCGCAGCGCCGACCGTGCGCGCGTGGAAAGCGAGACCCTGCATGCCCTGGCGCACACCGATGCGCTCACCGGCCTGCCCAACCGGCGCGGCCTGCAGTCGTGGCTGGACAGCGCCCTCGAGCACTGCGCGCCGGGCCGGCTGCTCGCCGTGTACTTGCTGGACCTGGACGACTTCAAACCGGTCAACGACCGGCTGGGCCACGACGCCGGCGACGCCGTGCTGGTGGCCGTGGGCCGGCGCCTGCAGGCCGAACTGCGCGGCAGCGACGTCGTCGCGCGCCTCGGTGGCGACGAATTCGTGGTGCTGGCCAGCGGGCTGGCCGACGAGGGCGCGGCACGGGCGCTGGGCGACAAGATCCTGGCTGCGTTCGTGGCGCCGTTCGAGGTTGCCGGCACGCGCTGCCAACTCGGTGTGACGGTCGGTTATGCGCTCGCGCCTGGCGACGGCGTCGACGCCCGTGCGCTGCTGCGCCTGGCCGACACGGCCATGTACTGCGGCAAGAACGGCGGTCGAAGTTGCGTGCAGCGCGCCGAGCCCGGATGGCAGCAGACCGCCAGCGCGGACGCCTTTACTGCATGAAGCCGATCGGCGCACGCCGCGCCGTGCCGTCGGGCAGGTCGGCCAGTTCGATGGTCGAGCGCCCCGCCAACCGCGCGTTGCCGAAGCCCGTCATCCAGGCGCGGCGCATCTCGCGCGGCGCCATCGTGGCCAGGCGTTCGAGCACGGCGTCTGAAGGCTGCTCGTCGAAGTGCTGCCCCCAGTCGTGCTCGGCACGCAGGCCGCGGTACAGGCGCAGCGAGATGGTGCGTGCGGCGTCGGCGTCGGGGGCCTGCACCTCGAACACGTTCATGCGGTTGAGGATGGGCTCGGGAATGGTGCGTTCGTCGTTGGCGGTGGCCACCCAGATGAGCTGGCTGGCGTCGATGGCGACCTCGGCGAACTCGTCGGTGAAGGCGCCGGCGGTGTCGTGCTCGAGCAGGCTGTACAGCGCGCCCAGCGGGTCGTAGGCATGCTCGGCGCGCGCCTTGTCGATCTCGTCGACGACCATCACCGGGTTGGCGTAGGCACCGTCGACCAGGGTCTCGAAGACCTTGCCCGGCCGCGCACCCTTCCACTGGCTCGACGCGCCCGAAAGCACCCAGCCGGCGGTCAGGCTGCTCATGCTGATGAAGCCCATGCCGGTGCCCAGCAGGTGAGCGATCTCGCGCGCGAAGTGCGTCTTGCCGATGCCCGGGGGCCCCAGCAGCAGCATCGGCGTGATCTCCAGCGCGTCGCGGCTGTCGTGGCACAGCGCGAGCTGGCGGCGCACGTCGTCGAGCACCTCGGTGAAGTTGGGCATATCTTCGTAGAGATGGTCCATCGCCGGCAGGCCACCGGGCTTGACCTGGAAGCGCTCGGGCCCGCGCTCGAGCATGCGTTCGTAGGTGGCGCGCAGCGTCTCGTGTTCGCGCTGCGGCAGCTTGTCCAGGCGTTTCTCGACGTCGCCCATGCGGTACACCGGCCGCATCTGCGCGATCGGCAGATTGCGGCGCGTGAGGGCGACCAGATTGCTGTCACTGCTCATCCATTGCTCCTTCGCCTTGCGCGGTGGTGCCTGCAGATTGGAACGAAGACTGCCACATCCGCGCCGCGGAACAAAGACCGGGAGACACCGTATATGCAGATCTACCGCGACCGGAGTGCAAGCAATCCACGCGCCAGGGCCTGCACGGGCTTCAGGCGGCCGCCATCAGGTGCCGCGCCAGGAAGGTGAGCGTGCGGCCATGGGCCAGCGCCGCGCTCGGCGCGTGGTAGGAGGCCCGGGCCCAGCAGTTGAAGCCATGCATGGCACCGGGGTAGACGTGCAGCTCGGCCGCCATGCCGGCCGTGGCCTGGCGCACACGCTCGACCGCTTCGGGCGGGATGTGTTCGTCATGCTCGGCGTAGTGGAACTGCAGCGGGCAGGTGATGCCGCTCGCGCGGTCGAGCTGGGTCTGGATGCCGCCACCGTAGTACGCCACGGCGGCGTCCAGACCGGCCGTGGCCGCCGCCAGCCAGGCCAGCCGGCCACCCATGCAGTAGCCGATGGCGCCGACGCGGCCGCTGACTTCGGGCCGGGCTCGCAGCGCCTGCACGCTGGCGGCGATGTCGGCCAGCGCATCGCCGGCGGCATAGGCCTGCATCAGCGCGCGGGCGCGCTCGCGTTCGGCGCCTTCGTAGCCGAGATCGACGCGCGGCGACTGGCGCCAGAAGAGGTCGGGCGCCAGCACCGTGAAGCCGTCCAGAGCGTACTGTTCCGCCAGCATGCGGATGTGCTCGTTGACGCCGAAGATTTCCTGGAACAGCACCAGCCCCGGCCCCTGCCCGGCCGGCGGCAAGGCCAGCCAACCGGCGTAGCCGGGTGCGATGTCGATCCATGTCGTGCGCACGGGTGAGTTCATCTGGCGGCTCCTGGCTGGGGTTTCGATTCAATAGCTGCGGCCCTTGCGGTACTGGGCATGCTGGCGCCGCACGAGTGTGGCCGAGCGGCCGATGGCGGCAAACGACGCGCCGGCGTGGGCATGCGAGATCGCCAGACCCAGCGCATCGGCGGCGTCCTTGCCCGGCAGCGCGGGCAGCGCGAGCAGCCGGCGCACCATCTCCTGCACCTGCGACTTGTTGGCCAGCCCGTGGCCGACCACGGCCTTCTTCATCTGCAGCGCGGTGTATTCGGCCACCGTCAGGTCGGCGGCCACCAGTGCGGCCATCGCCGCGCCACGGGCCTGGCCCAGCAGCAGCGTGCTCTGAGGATTGACATTGACGAACACGATCTCGACCGTGGCGCAGTCGGGCGTATAGCGCTGCACCACCTCGCGCACGCCCTCGAAGATGATCTTCAGCCGCAGCGGCAGATCGCCACGCGGCGCCTCGGTGGTACTGATGGTGCCGCTGGCCACGTAGGCCAGCCGTGGGCCTTCGACCTCGATGACGCCAAATCCGGTGCGCTGCAGCCCGGGGTCGATGCCGAGGATTCTCATGCGCACCGCATTCGGTGGAGGCTCATGTCGGCGCAGCCGACGTGAAGCCGCGTCAGCGGCGGGCCGAAACCAAATCCGGTGCGCTGCAGCCCGGGGTCGATGCCGAGGATGCGCATCAGGACTTGAGCTGGAAGTACCAGCGCACCGAGTGGAAGAACACCGGCGCGGCGAAACACAGCGGCGCCACGCGGTCGAGCAGGCCGACGGCGCCGGTGATCGATGCGCGGTTGCCCCAGAAGCGCACACCGGCATCCTTCTTCAGCGCCTTCATCACGAACTCGCCCAGCGTGCCGGCGCCGGCGGCGATGAAGGCGATCGCCAGCGCCTGCGGCGCCTTGAAGGGGGTGATCCAGAACAGCAGCGCGCCCAGCACCGCAGCGCCCAGCGCACCGGCCAGCCAGGCGCGGTACGAGAACGCGCGGTCGATGTGGCGCGCCACCGGGCGCCGGCGCAGCCAGCGGCTCATCAGCTCCTGCACGATCTGCGCCGCCACGGCCACGACGACGAGGAAGAACACCAGAAAGGCGCTGCGCCCCTCGTAGCGCGGGAATTCCAGCAGCAGCAGCGCCGGCGCATGCGAGAGACCGAACACGCAGACCATGATGCCCCACTGGATCTTGGCGTTGCGCTCGAGAAAGCGTTCGGGGTCGCCGGCCAGCGCACTGAGCACCGGGATCGCCAGGAACACGTAGACCGGAATGAACACCGTGAACAGATCGAAGCTGCGGCTGCCCACCAGCAGGTACTGCAGCGGCAGCACGATGAAGAAGGCCAGGATCAGGCTGCGGTGGTCGCTGCGCCGCGTGTGCGCCAGCGTGATGAACTCGCGCAGCGCCAGGAAGGAGAACACGCCGAAGGCCAGCGTTGCACCCACCGGCCCCGAAAGCCAGGCCACCCAGAACACCACTGCGCCTTGTGGGTCGGCGCGGTGGCCCGCAGCAGCGCGCCGAACAGGCCCACGAACAGCAGTCCCACCTGCTGGTCGACGTCGAGCCGGCGCGGGTCGATCAGCGTCATCATGGCGCGGGCGGCCTCAGGTCCACGACCGCGGCGCGTGCACGTTCGAGGAAGGCTTGCTTGTCCTCGCCTGGCTTGAGCGCCAGCGGTGCGCCGAAGGTCACGGTGCACAGGATGGGCACCGGCACGACCTCGCCCTTGGGCATCACGCGCTGCACGTTGTCTATCCAGGCCGGAATCAGGCGCACCTCGGCGAACATCTTTGCCAGATGGAAGAGACCGCTCTTGAAGGGCTGCGGTTCACCCTTCAGGTTGCGCGTGCCCTCGGGAAAGATGACCAGCGAATCGCCGGCCTGCAACGCCGCGACCAGCGGTTCCAGCGGATCCTGGTCTTCGCTACGCTGGCGGCTCACGTACACGGCATGGAAGACCTCGGTGGTCAGCCACCGCTTGAAGCGCGTCGACGTCCAGTAGTCGCGCGCAGCGATCGGCCGCGTGCTGGCCCGCAGTTCGCGCGGCAGCGCGGCCCAGATCAGCACCCAGTCGAGATGGCTCTGGTGGTTGGCGAAGTAGATGCGCTGCTCGGCCATCGGCGGGCAGCCCTTCCAATGGCCCTGCGCGCCCGTGATCAGGCGGGCGATGAACACGAGCAGCATGCCGGCGGCGTCGGCGAGGGACATGCCGGCATGCTAG
>JACZKT010000591.1 GCA_014859905.1 Rubrivivax sp. | reverse complement strand
GTCGAAGACCACCGGCCGCGCCCCCGCGGCGGCGGCCTGGCGGCGCGCTTCGGCACCGATCAGAGGGTGCAGGATGGCTTCCAGCCGCGCCTTGGCAGAGCTGTCGGCGAAGACGCGCTGGCGCATCTTCTCACGGTCCAGCGCACCGTCGGCGGCCAGCGCGTCGGTGCCGAACTCGTCGGCCAAGGCCGCCATCGCGGCACCGCCGGGCAGGGTGAGCGCGCGTGCGATGGCATCGGTGTCCACGAGCAGCGCACCGCAGGCCACCAGCTCCTGCGCCACCGTGCTCTTGCCGCTGCCGATGCCGCCGGTGAGGCCGATCGTGGCCACGCGCCGCGGCACGGCGCGGGCCTCTACCAGCCCATCCACTCCAGCACCACGGGCAACCCGACCAGCATCACCACCAGCCCGCCTCCGGCCAGGAAGGGGCCGAAGGGAACAAAGCGGCCTTCGCGCAGCGAGCCGCCGGCTTTCATGCCCAGGCCGACCACGGCGCCGATCACCGAGGCCATCAACACGATCGGCAGGATAGCCTGCCAGCCCAGCCAGGCGCCCAGGGCGCCGAGCAGCTTGAAGTCGCCGTAGCCCATGCCTTCCTTGCCGGTGACGAGCTTGAACAGCCAGTAGACCGACCACAGCGACAGGTAGCCGGCCGCCACGCCAGCCAGCGATTGGGCGAGTGTCAGTTCCGGCAACCAGCCCAAGGACGCGGCGACGAGGCCAGCCCACAGCAGCGGCAGCGTCATCGCGTCCGGCAGCACCGTGGTGTCCCAGTCGATCAGTGCCAGCGCCAGCAGCGCCGCGACCACGCCGCACCACAGCAGCGCCTGCGGCTGCGGCCCGACGCGCCAGGCCACGGCAGCGAAGAGCACGGCGGTGGCGAGCTCCACCAGCGGGTAGCGCAGCGCGATGCGAACGCCACAGGCCGAGCAGCGGCCCTTGAGGGCCAGCCAGCTCAGCAGCGGCAGGTTCTCGTACCAGCGGATGCGGTGGCCGCAGTGGGGGCAGCGTGACCCGGGCCGTGCCAGGTTCAATGGCGACAACGCGATGAGCGACTTGTCGAGCGCGCCGCCGGCCTGCGCGTAGCGCTCCGGCGCCGCTGCCGCAAAGACGCGCCGGTAGGAGTCGCCGTCGGCCAGCTGCGCGGCGACATCGCCCCACCACTGCCGCTCCAGCATCAGCGGCAGGCGGTGCACCACGACGTTGAGGAAGCTGCCCACGGCCAGCCCCAGCAGCGCCAGGGCCCAGGGCGAGAGCAGGAGGTCCAGCGGAAGATCGCTCAGAAAGGAGGGCACGAGCAGAGGCGATTCCGGCCAAGCGGCCGCCGCGGATCCGGCTCTGCCGGCCCGCTGGCGGCGCCGGCGGCGAGGACGCCGCCGGCGCTCGTAGGCGAGGAACAGTCCGCAGGGACTGTTCCTCGTCCGACTCGCCCCCCCTGGGGGGGCTGAGCCCGGACATCGAAGGCCCGGTGGGCCTTCGATGCCTGGCGAAGAGCCGGGCCTCCTGGCCCGGCGCGGCCGGCAGGGCCGCCGAAGGCGCTACGGGGGGGGGTCAAACCACCGCGCCGAGCTTGAAGATGGGCAGGTACATCGAGACCACGATGCCGCCGATCAGGGTGCCGAGAATGACGATGATCAAGGGCTCCATCAGGCTGGACAGGCCCTTGACCATTTCGTCGACCTCGTCCTCGTAGAACTCGGCCGCCTTGGCCAGCATGTGGTCCAGCGAGCCGGATTCCTCGCCGATCGACGCCATCTGCAGCACCATGGTCGGGAACACGCCGGTGGCCGCCATCGAGGTGGTCAGCGCGGCGCCGGTGGAGACGTCGCGCTGGATCTGCTCGGTGGCCTGCGCGTACACCGCGTTGCCGGAGGCTCCGCCCACCGAGTCGAGCGCCTCCACCAGCGGCACGCCGGCGGCGAACATCGTCGACAGGGTGCGCGTCCAGCGTGCGATCACCGACTTGTGAACCAGGTCGCCGAAGATGGGCAGCTTGAGCAGCAGCCGGTCCATCGCCATCTGCACCTTCTCGGAGCGCTTCCAGCTTTCCAGGAAGAAGTAGGTGCCGCCGCCGAGCAGGCCGAAGATCGCCCACCACCACTTGGCGAAGAACTTCGACATCGCGATCACGACGAGCGTGGGCGTCGGCAACTCGCCGCCGAAGGACTGGAACACCTCCTCGAAGGCCGGGATGACGAAGATCATGATCACCGTCAGCACCACGAAGGCCACCACCAGCACGGCCACCGGGTACATCAGCGCCGACTTGATCTTGCTCTTGATCGCCATCGTCTTTTCCTGGTAGATCGCCAGCCGGTCGAGCAGCGCCTCCAGGATGCCGCCGGCCTCGCCGGCCTCGACGAGGTTGCAGTACAGCGCGTCGAAGTGCAACGGGTGCCTGCGGAAGGCCGCCGACAGGCTGGTGCCGGTCTCGACATCGGCGCGGATGTCGCTGAGCAGCTTGGTCATGCGCGGGTTGGTACTGCCGCGACCGACGATGTCGAAGGACTGCAGCAAGGGCACGCCGGCCTTCATCATGGTCGCCAGCTGGCGCGTGAAGATGGCGATGTCCTTCTGCTTGATCGAACGCCCGCCGCTGAGGCGCCGTCTCTTGACCTTGGTGATGAGGATGCCCTGGCGACGCAGGCTGGCGTTGACGGCGGCTTCGCCGCCGGCCCGCATCTCGCCGCGCACGACCTTGCCGTTCTTGTCCCTGCCTTCCCACTCGAAGAGGGCTTCCTTGAGGTTCTTGCCGAGCGCTGCTGTGGCCATGGATATGTGGGGCTTGCGGGGTGTGGGGTTGCCGGGGTGGCTATTCGTTGGTGACCGTGATCACTTCTTCGAGCGTGGTCACGCCGGCACGCACCTTGGCCAGGCCGGCCTGGCGCAGGTCGCGCACGCCTTCGATCTCGGCCTGCTTGGCAATGTCCAGGGCCGTCCCCTCGGTCAGGATGATGCGCTGGATGGCCTCGGTGATGGGCATCACCTGGTAAAGACCGACGCGGCCCTTGTAACCGTTGTTGCAACTGGCACAGCCGACGGCGCGGTAGGGCTTCCAGTTGCCGTCGATGTCTTCGGGCTTGAAGCCGGCCTTGAGCAGCGAGTCGCGCGGGTAGTCGGCCACCTTCTTGCAGTTCTCGCACAGCCGCCGCGCCAGACGCTGCGCGGTGATGAGCAGCACGCTGGAGGCGATATTGAACGGTGGCACGCCCATGTTGAGCAGCCTCGTCAGCGTCGTCGGCGCGTCGTTGGTGTGCAGCGTGCTCATCACCAGGTGGCCGGTCTGCGCGGCCTTGATCGCGATGTCGGCGGTTTCGAGGTCGCGGATTTCGCCGACCATGATGATGTCCGGGTCCTGCCGCAGGAAGGACTTGAGCGCAGCGGCGAAGGTCAGCCCGGCGCGTTCGTTGACGTTGACCTGGTTGATGCCCGGCAGGTTGATCTCGGCCGGGTCCTCGACGGTGGCGATGTTGACGCCGGGCTGGTTGAGGATGTTCAGGCAGGTGTACAGCGACACCGTCTTGCCGCTGCCGGTGGGGCCGGTGACGAGAATCATGCCGTAGGGCCGGCCGATGGCGTGCATCAACCGGTCCTTTTCGATCTTCTCGTAGCCGAGGGCCTCGATGCCCAGCTTGGCGCTGGACGAGTCGAGGATACGGATCACGACCTTCTCGCCGAACAGCGTGGGCAGCGTGCTGACGCGGAAATCGATCGCCTTGCTGCCGAACTTCAGCTTCATGCGGCCATCCTGCGGCACGCGTTTTTCGGCGATGTCCATGCGGCTGATGACCTTGATGCGCGAGGCCAGTTTTTCCTTGATCGCCACCGGCGGCTGCGTGATCTCGCGCAGTTCGCCGTCGATGCGAAAGCGCACCCGGTAGGTGTACTCGTAGGGCTCGAAATGCAGGTCCGAGGCGCGCATGTTGATGGCGTCGATGAGCATCTTCTGCAGGAAGCGCACCACCGGCGCGTCCTCGACCTCGGTCGAGACATCGGCCGCTTCGGCCGCCGTCGCTGCGTCGTCGTCGGTGACGTCGAAATCGAAGTCGGCGCTGGCCATCGACTCCAGCACCTCGTTGGCGCTGGCGCTCTGGGCCTCGAGCTGGCGCATCAGCTTGTCGTATTCGACGATCACCCACTCCGGCGTGAGCTGGGTCGTGAACTTGATGCGATCCACCGCTTCCTGGTCGGTGGGGTCGGCGGCACCGATGAACAGGCGGTTGCCCCGCTTGCCCAGCACCATCAGCTGGTACTGGCTGGCGATCTTGCTGTCGACGATGTTGCGCGGCAGCTTCTGCGCGTCGACGGCATTCAGGTCCAGCAGCGGCAGCGCCAGTGCGCTGGACAGCGTGTGCGCCAGATCGTCGGACTTCACCGCGCCGGCGTTGATGAGGGCCGAAACGAAGCTGCTCTTGCGCTCGCGCGCCGTCTTCGTCAGATCCTCGGCGGTCCTGGCGCTGAGCTTGCCGGCGTTGACGAGCACGCGCGCCACGCCGGACAGCGAGGACGGCGGCGGTTCAACCAGCGTCTCGACGGCCATGGACTTCAGTTCGGCGACTGCATATCGAAAAGATCATCGCCGATCCGCCCCGACGTGTAAACGCTGAAAAGCCACGCCCCATGGGGGCTGTTGCTCCGGTGGCGCGTGGACCGGCCGGCGCCGGGGATCGATGAAGACCTGGTCGGGGTGAGAGGATTCGAACCTCCGGCCTCTACGTCCCGAACGTAGCGCTCTACCAGGCTAAGCTACACCCCGATGGTGTCACGCCACGGTCATTTGCCGGCGGCGTGACATACGGCCGACGGCGCCGATCTCAGGAAGACCGGTGCATCAACCGAACGCATAAGTCTAGCAGAGCCTCGCGCGCCCGCGAGGCGGGCAGCGCGGCCAGGGCGAGCCGCGCGTCGTCCGCTTCCTTGAGCGCTGCCGCACGGGTGGCGTCGAGTGCGCCGGTGCCCTTCACGATGGCCAGGATCGCGGGCAACTTGTCCACCTCACCGTGCTCGATGGCGTGCCGGATCAGGGCCCGCTCATGCGCGGTCGCGCGCGCCATGGCAATCAACAGCGGCAGCGTGGGCTTGCCCTCGCGCAGGTCGTCACCGACGTTCTTGCCGAGTTCGTCGCTGTTGCCCTCGTAGTCGAGCAGGTCGTCGACCAGCTGGAACGCGGTGCCCAGCGAGCGCCCATAGCCGGCGCAGGCCTCTTCCAGCGCCGGCGGCGCGCCGGCCAGCACGGCACCCAGGCGCGCGCTGGCTTCGAACAGCTTGGCGGTCTTGTAGCGGATGACCTGCAGGTAGTCGGCCACGGCCAGGTCGGGGTCGTGGATGTTCATCAACTGCAGCACTTCGCCCTCGGCGATGACGTTGGTGGCGTCGGCGAGCACTTCGAGCACGCGCATGCGGTTCACGGCGACCATCATCTGGAAAGCCCGCGAGTAGAGGAAATCGCCGACCAGCACGCTGGCGGCATTGCCGAACATCGCGTTGGCGGTGGCGCGGCCGCGGCGCAGCGAGGATTCGTCGACCACGTCGTCGTGCAGCAGCGTGGCGGTGTGGATGAACTCGACGATGGCGGCCAGCTCGTACTGCTCCGGGCCCTCGAAGCCCAGCGCTTCGCAAAAGAGCAGCACCAGGCGGGGCCGGATGCGCTTGCCGCCGGCACCGATGATGTAGCTGGAGATCTGGTCGATGAGGACCACGCGCGACGCCAGACGCTCCCGTATCACGGCGTCCACGCGCTGCAGGGCCGGCT
>JACZKT010000590.1 GCA_014859905.1 Rubrivivax sp. | reverse complement strand
CCGCCGCCCACGCGCACGGCGTACTTCTGCGCCTGGCGCAGCCCCGGAATCGTCTTGCGCGTGTCGAGGATGGCGCAGCCTTCGGGCAGCGGCGAGGCGCCGGCCACGGCGTCGACGTGCTGGCGTGTCACGGTGGCGGTGGCCGACAGTAGCTGGATGAAATTGAGCGCCGTACGCTCGGCGGCGAGCAGCGCGCGCGCGTCGCCGCGCAGCGTGACCACGGTCTGGTCCGGTTTCATCCACGCGCCTTCGTCGACCTGCCACTCGACGACCGC
The DNA here is from genome assembly GCA_014859905.1 of Rubrivivax sp. Lineage (GTDB taxonomy): Bacteria > Pseudomonadota > Gammaproteobacteria > Burkholderiales > Burkholderiaceae_C > Rubrivivax. The sequence goes on along the minus strand of JACZKT010000590.1, from coordinate 2,031 downwards.
GGCGGCGTCGAGCGTCTGCACGACATCGTCGAACCAGTCGCGGCCGCACAGCACGGCGGCCTCGCGTGCGATGACGCGCGCCTGCATCTGCTGGCCTTCGGGCACGAGCAGGCCGGTCCAGTCGCCGGTGCCGATGTCCTCGGCCAGCGCGTCGCGGATATTGCGCCGGCGCGCTTCCTCCAGCGTCTCGTCGTGGTCGGTGTAACGCATCATGCGACGCCCACGTTGGGCACGAAGCCGCTCTTGGGCAGCGCCAGGCTGCCGGGGTGGGCCTTGACATAGTCGAGCATGCGCTCGATGCAGCGCAGCGCCTGGCTGCGCACCGGTTCGGGCACCAGCACCTCGCCGCTGCCGGTTTCCAGGCAGGCGACCACGCCCTGCACCGCGTTCATCGCCATCCACGGGCAATGGGCGCAGCTCTTGCACGTGGCGCTGACGCCGGCGGTGGGCGCCTCGAGCAGGGTCTTGCCCGGCGCCAGCTGGCGCATGCGGTGCATCAGCCCCTTGTCGGTGCCGACGATGTAGGTGCTGGCGCTGCCCTTGACGACGGCGTCGAGCAGCTGCGTCGTCGAGCCCACGATGTCGGCCTGCGCCACCACGCTGCGCGGCGACTCCGGGTGCACGAGCACCATCGCGCCCGGGTGCTGGCGGCGCAGCAGTTCGAGCTCCAGGCCCTTGAACTCGTCGTGCACGATGCAGTCGCCCTGCCACAGCAGCATGTCGGCGCCGGTCTGTTCCTGGATCCAGCGGCCGAGGTGGCGGTCGGGCGCCCACAGCACCTTGTGGCCCTGGGCATGCAGGTGCGAGACGATGGCCAGCGCGCACGAGCTCGTCACCATCCAGTCGGCGCGTGCCTTCACGGCCGCGCTGGTGTTGGCGTAGACGACGACCTGGCGCTCGGGGTGGGCGTCGCAGAAGGCCGCGAAGGCGTCCGGCGGGCAGCCGAGGTCCAGCGAGCAGGTGGCTTCGAGGTCGGGCATCAGCACGCGCTTGTCGGGCGACAGGATCTTGGCGCTTTCGCCCATGAAGCGCACGCCGGCTACTACGAGCGTTTGCGCCGGGTGGTCGCGGCCGAAGCGCGCCATCTCCAGCGAATCGGCGACGCAGCCGCCGGTGGCCAGCGCCAGGTCCTGCAGATCGCCGTCGACGTAATAGTGCGCCACCAGCACCGCGTCGTGCTGTTTCAGCAATGCGGCAGCGCGGTCACGGGCCTGGGCGCGCTCGGCCGGGCCCAGCGGCTGCGGCACCTTGGCCCAGGCCTGCGCGGTGGAAGAGGCGCCGCGGGCGTCCTGCCGGGTGTAGTCGTAGAGCACGGCGGTCATCGGTGTGTCCTTGCCTTCGGGGTCGGAATGGTAGCGGCCCACGGGGGCCACGGGCGGCTTAGGATATGCCCCCTTGCGCCCGCCCTGACCGACCGCCGCCCATGGCCACCCTGACCGCCACCGCACCGCTGCGCCACGACGTGTCGACGATCGGCGTCGTCAGCATCGCGCATGGCCTGTCGCACTTCTGCCAGCTCATGGTGCCGCCGCTGTTTCCGTGGATCGGTGTCTCCTTCGGCCTCAGCAACACGCAGCTCGGGGCCCTGATGTCGGTGTTCTTCGTCGTTTCGTTCCTGGGCCAGGCACTGGCCGGCTTCGTCGTCGATCGCTATGGCGCGACGCGAGTGCTCTACGGCGGTCTGGCGCTGATCGGCGTGGCCGCGCTCGGCCTGGGCGCCAGCCCGTCGTACGCCGTGATGCTGGTCTTCATGGCGCTGGCCGGGCTGGGCAACTGTGTCTTCCACCCGGTGGACTTTTCCATCCTCAACGCCCGCGTCAGCGCGCCGCGACTCGGGCACGCCTATGCGGCGCATGGCATCTCGGGCAACCTGGGCTGGGCGCTGGCGCCGGTGTTCGTGGTCGGCATCGCGCACGGCACGGGTTCCTGGCGGGCGGCGCTGTTCGCGGTGGCCGGGCTCGTTGCCACCGTGCTGGCGGGCGTGTGGCTGTTCCGGGCCTGGCTGGTGGTCGAGACAGCGCGGCCCGTTGC
>JACZKT010000589.1 GCA_014859905.1 Rubrivivax sp. | reverse complement strand
GTCACGAGGTAGGTGACCAGGCACAGCTGCACCGACGAAAACAGGAAGGAGAAGAAGGCCAGCCGGCGCAGCTCGGGCGAAGCCATCACCACCGCCAGCGGGCCGGACACGCTGCCCAGGCCCAACCGGCGCTGCGGGTCGCGGTCGGCATCGAGCTGCCGGCGCAAACCCTGTGCGGCCAGCGCCGCCAGCACGCAGGCCAGGCCAACCGACACCAGCGCCACGCGCCAGCCCGCCAGCAGCACCAGCGGTGGCACGGCAGCCCCGGCCAAGGCCCCGCCCAGCGGTACGCCGGTCTGCTTGACCGAGAAGACCATGGCCATCGCATGCGGTGGCGTCGTGCGCGCCAGCACATGCGAACTGGCCGGTGTCACCGGGCCGTAGCCGGCGCCCATCAGCAACGCACTCAGCACCAGCAGCGGCAGCGTGCCACCCGCGGCCAGCAGCAGCGCGGCGGCCGACATCAGCAGGCAGCCCTGGCTGACACGCAGCGCGCCGTACTTGCGGATCAGGTCGCCGCAGCACAGGCTGGAGGCCATGCCCGCACCGTACACCAGCGCGATGTACAGGCCCACGTAGGCCGCCGAGACACCCACTTCGCCGGCCGCCGCCGGTGCAATCACCGGCACCGTCAGCACGGCCATCGAGACCAGCGCCTGCACGCCCAGGGTCGTCGCCAGCGGACGCACGGTGTCCCGCATGGCGTGGTTCAGGCCGACGGCGCGCTCTTCAGCCGCAGCGACTGCGAATAGGCGTAGCGCTCGGCCGGGTGCAGGTTCACCGCCACCTCCAGCACCTGGTCGTTCTTGCCAACGTAATGGCGCGTCACCAGCAGACCGGCGCTGCCGGGCTTGACCGACAGCGCGCGTGCGTCTTCGTCGCTCACCAGCGTGGCGCCGATGCGCTGACGCACCTCGACCACCGTCTGCCCGTACTGCTGCTCGATCAGCCGGTACACCGGCACCTTCTGCACACCGATCAGCTTCTTGATGCCGCCGAAGGCCGCGTGCAGGAAGATGTCACTGATGGCGATGGGCTGCGTGTTCGCGCCCACGTAACGGAAACCCCGCACGTGCAGCCAGCGCTGGCCGGGTGTGCAGTTCAGCGCCTCGGCCAGCGTGGCATCGGCCACCACGGGGGTCAAGCGCTCGGTGACAAGCCGCGTGTCCTTGACGTACTGCAGCAGGTCGGCGATGGAGGCCGTGGACTGCACGTAATGCGCCTCGACCTTGTCGGCCTTCACCAGCGTGCCCACGCCGCGCTGGCGCGAGACGAGCCCGCGTTCCTGCAGCATGCGCATGGCCTCGCGCACGGTGTGCCGGCTGACGCCGAACTGCGTGCACAGGTCCATCTCGGGCGGCAGCAGCGAGCCCACGGCGTAGCGGCCGCTGGTGATGTCGGCCATCAGCGCCTGCGCGATCAGCGCGTACTGCGGCTGGCTGGCCAGCATGCCGGGGCCCGACCGGTTGTTCATGCCGTCAGATTGCGCCGGCGGCGCCCAGCGCGGCGATGCGCGCGTCGTCGTAACCCAGCCCGCGCAGCAGTTCCTCGTTGTGTTCACCCAGCGCGGGCGCGATGCCGATACGCTCTTCGGTCCCCGCGCAACGGAAGGGGCTGGCAACCGTGCGGATGCTGCCGCGCAGCGGGTGCGGCGCGGTCATGATGCGGCCTTCGGCCTGCGCAAACGGGCTTTCCAGCGCTTGCGCCACGTCGTAGACCGGCGACACCGGCACCTTGCCCGCCAGGCGTTCGATCCAGTTGGCCGTGGGCGCCTGGCCCAGCACCTCGTCCAGGTCGCGCGTGAGCCGTTCGCGGTGTTCCAGGCGGCCCTTGTAGTTGCCGTACTCGGGATCGTCGGCCCATTCCGGCCGGCCGATGACACCGACGAAGACACGCCAGAACTTCTCCTTGTTGCACATCACGAACATCCAGCCGTCCTGCGTGCGGTAGAGCTGGCTGGGCGTCAGCGACGGGTGCGCCGAGCGTGGTGCGCGGCCCACCACCTTGCCCTCGTTGAGGTACCAGGCGCCGACGTAGCTAAGGTTGTTCATCGCCACATCGTAGAGGCTGACGTCGATGTCGCGCCCCTGGCCGCTGCGCTGCGCGTCGACGATGCCGGCCAGCAGGCCCAGCGCCGCGGTGGTACCGGTCATCATGTCGATGATCGACAGGCCCATGCGCGCCGGCGGGCCGTCGGGTTCGCCGGTCAGCGAGAGGTAACCCGCCTCGGCCTGCATCAGGTAGTCGTAGCCCGGCCAGGCCGCACGTTCACCGGTACGTCCGTAGGCCGAAAGGTGCGCGCAGACGATCTTCGGGTTGACGGCCTGCAGCGTTTCATAGGTCAGCCCCAGCCGCGCCGGCAGGTCGCCGCGCAGGTTGTCGAAGGTGGCGTCGGCACTGCGCACGAGATCGTGGAACAGCGCCATGCCTTCGGGCACCTTCAGGTCCAGCGTCAGGCTCTTCTTGTTGCGGTTGAAGGACTGGTGGAAGTGGCTGTCGCCCGGCCCGAAGAAATACGGGCCGACGGCGCGGCCGACGTCGCCGCCCTCACGCGGGTTCTCGATCTTGATGACCTCGGCGCCCAGGTCGGCCAGGTGCTGGGTGCCGAAAGGCCCGGCGCCGTACTGCTCGACGGCGACGATGCGGATGCCTTCGAGGGGAAGTTTCATGCCGGGTTCCGTTCCACCAGTTGCCTGGCGATGATGAGCCGCTGCATCTCGTTCGTGCCCTCGCCGATCAGCAGCAGCGGCGCGTCGCGGTACAGGCGCTCGATGTTGAAGTCCTTGGAATAACCGTAGCCGCCGTGGATGCGCATCGAGTCGAGCGCGTTGCTCATCGCCGATTCGGTGGCGAAGAACTTGGCCATGCCGGCTTCCATGTCGCAGCGCTCGCCGCGGTCGAAGGCGCGTGCGGCCGACTGCACGAGCAGCGTCGACGCCTCGCAGCGCGTGGCCATCTCGCCCAACAGCAACGCAATGGCCTGGTGCTCGCAGATCGGCTTGCCGAAGGTCTTGCGCTGCTGCGAATACATCACCGCCTCGCGCAGCGCCTCGCGCGCCACGCCCGCGCCACGCGCGGCGACGTTGATGCGGCCCAGTTCCAGCCCGTTGAGCACGTGTTTCAGGCCCTTGCCCTCGACACCGCCGATCAGGCGGTCGGCCGGCACGCGGTAGTCCTCGAACTGCAGCTCACAGGTGTCGATGCCGCGGTAGCCCAGCTTCTCCAGCTTGCGCGTGACCTTGAAGCCGGGGCCCTTCTCGGCGATGAACAGGCTCATGCCCTTGTGCCGGGGTGTGGCGGTGGGGTCGGTCTTCACCAGCAAGGCAATGGTGTTGCCGTACATGCTGTTGGTGATCCAGGTCTTGGCGCCGTTGATCACGTAGTCATCGCCGTCGCGCTGCGCCACGGTGCGGATCGCCTGCAGGTCGGTGCCGCAGTCGGGCTCGGTCAGGCCGATGCCGCCGCGCAACTCGCCGGTGGCGAAACGCGGCAGGTAGGCGCGCTTCTGCGCCTCGGTGCCGTTGCGCTGCACGGCCCAGGCCATGATGAGGTGCGAATTGATGATGCCCGAGATCGACATCCACACCGCCGACATGCGTTCGATGAGGGTGGCGTAGGTCGAGACCGACAGGCCCAGGCCGCCGTATTCGGGGTCGATGATGCAGCCGAAGAGGCCCATGGCCTTCATCTTCTCGACGATTTCTGCCGGGTAGATGTCGTCCTTCTCCAGGGCGTGGGCGTAGGGGCGGACTTCGGATTCGAGAAACTTCTCGACCGCGTCGACCGTCATGCGTTCAAGTTCTGCGTCGTGGGTCATGGCTGTGCTCAGGCTGGATCAGGGATGCAGGGGTTCAGGCTTGCGCAGTGCCGCTGGCGCCGGCGGAGAGCGCCTCAGCCAGGCCGCGCGCGCAGGGCGCCTGGTGCAGCGTGAGTACGCTGTCCAGCACCTGCTGTGCGCGCGAGGCGCTGGTGGCCAGGGCCAGGTTCTGCAGGAACTTGCGCTCGATGTCGGCGCCGCTCAGCGGCCGGTCCGATGCGCCGCGGTTGACATGCTCGCGGTGGCGCAGTTCGCGCCCGTCGTGCGTGGTGACGATGACCTCGCCCGAGTAGTACTTCGGGAAGGGCGAGTCGCGGTCGACTTCGTAGTGCACCTTGTGCGCCAGCGCGATGACCTCGGCGTCGCCCAGCGCGCCGGCCTCCAGGTGCTGCAGGCCAAAGCTGCCGTGCGTGAGCGCGGTGGCCACGGTGTAGGGGATGCTGAACTGCGCGTCGTAGCTGTTCTGCGGCCGCTGCTTGGTGGCCACCGGCTCGCACACCGTCTTCACCACCTCGGCGGGCACCAGCGCGCGCACCGAGGCGATGTCCTGCGGTTTCAGGCCGTGGCGCTCGCGCAGCAGCGCGGCGGCGTCGGCGCAGGCGTGGGTGAAGTGGCAGGCCGGGATGGGCTTGATCGACACCACCGGCAGCTCCCAGGTGCTGCCCAGGCCTGCAGTGGCCAGCGACAGGTCGGCCTGCGCCATGTGTGCGGACCCGAGGTGGCTGTTGAAGAGGCCGAAGCGGCCTTCGTAGGCCTCGCGCGGGCCGACGAAGCCGTGGCGCGCCATCGTCGCCGCCGTCAGGCCCGACACGGCCGCCCAGCCCGGGTGCATGCGCTTGGTCCAGGCGCCGTCCTGCAGGAACTCGAGGCTGCCCGAAGCCACGCTGAGCGCGATGCCCTGCGCCATGCTCAGGTGCTCTGCCGTCAGGTTCAACAGCCGCCCCGCGACCAGCGTGCAGGCAAAGGCGCCCACCAGGCCCGTGGGGTGGAAACCCACTTGGTGGAAGCCGCCCTTGGCCACCGCACCCAGGCGCGTGCCGGCTTCCATGCCGATGACGTAGGCCGTCAGCAACTCGCGGCCGCTCAGTCCGGCCTGGCCGGCCACACCCAGCGCCGAGGGGAAACAGCTGGCGGTGGCGTGGATCACGCCCGGCGCGTGTGTGTCGTCGAAATCCAGGCCGTGCACCAGCAGGCCGTTCATCAGCATCGCGTCGCGCCGCTGCAGGCGCTGTGGCAGGCCGATCACCGGCGTGTCGCCGACGCCGGCCGAGAGCTCGGTCATCGCCGACAAGGAGCGGTGCGCGAAGTCGAAGTGTGTCGAGGCCCAGGCGATGCCGACGGCGTCGAGGATCAGGTAGCGCGCACGTTCGAGCACGGCATCCGGGATGTCCTCGGTGCGCAGGCCGTGGGCAAAGGCCGCGAGCTGCTGCGAGATCGTTGTGTCGGCGGTGGGAGTGATGGCGTTCATGGGTGTCCTTTGAGGTTCAGTCCAGCAGGACCAGCGAGATGGCCGGCACGAAGGTGATCAGCATCAGGCCGACCATGCGCACAGCGTAGAAGGGCAGCACGCCGCGCACCACCTCGTGCACCGGCAGCTTGGAGATGCCGGCCATCACGAAGAGGTTCAGGCCGATGGGCGGCGTGAGCGTGGCGATCTCGACGTTGGCCACCATCACCACCGCGAAGTGGATCGGGTTGATGCCCAGCGCAGTGGCAATCGGAAAGAGCAGCGGCGCGGTGAGCACGATCATGGCCACGCCGTCGAGGAACATGCCCAGCATCAGCAGGATCACGTTGGCCAGCAACAGGAACTGCCAGGCCGTCATGTCGACGCTCTTGATGAGGTCGACGGCCGCCGCCGAGACGCCCATGCGCGCCAGCACGAAGCCCACCAGGCTGCCGCCCATGACGACGGCGAAGATCATGGTCGACTGCAGCACCGAGTCCTGCACCACGGTCCAGGTGCCCTTGAGGTCGATGGAGCGGTAGACCAGCAGGCACAGCACCGCGGCGTACACCGCCGCGAAGGCCGAGACCTCGGTGGGCGTGAGCACGCCGGTGTAGATGCTGCCGATGATGAACACCGGCATCAGCACTGCCGCGCTGGCCTTGGGCAGACGCTGGCCGAAGCCGGCCCAGTCGGGGCGCTGCGTGGTCTTTCCGTAACCGTAGCGGCGCGCCATGTAGCCCACCGCGATGAGCAGGAAAGTGCCCTCCATCAGCCCGGGCACGACACCGGCGATGAAAAGCTTGTCGACCGGCAGGCCGACGATGGAGCCGATGAGGATGAAGCCCAGCGAAGGTGGGATCATCAGCCCGATGGTGCCGCCCACCGCCACGATGCCGGCCGAGAAGCGCGCCGGGTATTCCTCGGCACGCAGGCCCTTGACCGTGGCCGCGCCGATGGCCGCCGCCGAACCCACGCTCGAGCCCGAGATGGCGGCGAAGAAGACGCAGGCGATCATCACCGTCAGCGCCAGCCCGCCCTGCACCGCGCGCACGACGCTGCCGATGAGGTCGATCATCAGCCCGGCGATGTTGCCGCGCATCATCAGGTTGCCGGCCAGCACGAACATCGGCACCGCCATCAGCGGGTAGCTGTTGACCGACTTGAAGGCGGTCTGCGCGATCACCGTCAGCGGCACGCCGTCGATGGCCAGGATGAGGCCGGTGGTTACCAGGCCCAGGGCCACGGCCACGTGCGAACCGATGGCCAGCAGGGCCAGCACCAGCAGCAGGGCAGGCAGGGTCAGCATGTCGCGCGCCCCCTCACAGCTCGGAGCCGGTGACGCCGCCGACGGCGAACGGGTCGCCGTCGTGCCACCAGACCAGCAGGCAGCGCAGGTAGTAGCCGAACCACAGCATCGCACCGACTGGCATGGCGCAGAAGATCACCCACTGCGGGATGTCGAGCGAAGACTCGCTCATCATGCCCATCGTGTAGTAGCGCACCAGCTGCGGCAGCGAGGCGCCAAAGAGCACGGCGGCAAACACCAAGCCGGCCAGCACGGCGACGAAGTTCATCGCACGGCGCAGGCGTGGCGACACGGCGCTCACCAGCATCTCGGTGCGGATGTGCAGGCCGCGCCGGCCAGCGATGCCCAGGGTCAGGAAGAAGGCCCAGATCATCAGGTAGCGCACCGATTCCTCGGCCCAGAAGAAGCTCACGTCGCGGATCGAGCGGTTCAGCCCCTCGGAGAGCATCACCAGCGTCGAGCCGACGAAGAGCAGGCTGGCCAGCGTCAGTACCGGCCCGGACTCGAAGCGGTCCCACCACCCTCCGGTGACGGGTGGCTCGGGCCGCAGGTCGGCGTCACTTGCCACCGATGCACCGCGCGTCGAGCTCGGCCATCTGGCGTGTCACGTCGACGTGCTTGTCGGTGAAGCTCTTGTTGCCGGGCACGGCCAGGTCACGCCAGCGCTGGATCTCGGCCTTGTCGGCGACGCGGTAGACGGCGCCCTGCGCCGTCATCTTGGCGATCATCTTCTTGTCTTCGGCGATGGCCTCGTTCCACTGCCGCTTGCCGATCTCGTCGATGACGTCGACGATGGCCTTGCGGTGGGCTTCGGGCAGCGCGTCGAGCCAGACCTTGTCGACGATGACCGAGTAGGTGGCTACCGACATGCCGGGCACGTACCAGGCGTACTTGCCGGTCATGCCGATCATCTCGGACCAGCCCGCGGGCGAGGTGAAAACACCGTCGATGGCACCCTGCGACAGCGCCGTGCTCATTTCAGACGCCGCCATCGACACCGGGCTGGCGTTCAGCGAACGCATGATGTCGAGGAACACCTTGCCACCCGTAACGCGGATCTTGCTGCCCTTCACGTCTTCCAGCCGCTTCACGTCGCGGTTGCGGAAGATGAACATCAGGTCGCTGGTGCGCAGGAAACCCAGCACCTGCAGCTTGCGCGGCTCGACGTAGCCCGACATGACCTTGGTCAGCCCGGTGGCGTAGCAGCGGTTGAGCATCTGCTCGTCCGACAGCGCGAAGGGCAGGCTGATGTAGCCGGTGCGCGGGTCGATGGTCTCCAGCCGCACGGCCACCGGCCACACCATGTGCACCGAACCCGTGCCCAGCGCGGCAATTGCGTCCTGGTCGCTGTAGAGCTGGCCGCCCGGGAAGACCTTCACGTTCACGCCGCCGCCGGTGCGCTTTTTCACCTCTTCGGCGAACTCGTTCATGTAGCGCGTCTTCCAGTGGCTGGCCGCCACTTCGCTGGGCAGGATCATGTCGGCGGCGTGCGTGCCGATGCCGGTCAGGGTCAACAGGGCGCCGGCGATCAGGCTGGCGATCCAGGGGCGGGGCTTGTGATGGCTTGTCATGTCTTGTCTCCTTCTTGTGGTGGTAAGCGGGTCGGGCTCAGACGAGGTCCTGCACCGAGTGCCCGCGCTTGGGGATGAGCACCGAGCGCACAAAACTCATGAACTGCGTGCCGTCGGCCTTCTTGCCCACGGTGCGCACGCTGACGATGCCCTGCGTGGGGCGCGACTTCGATTCACGCTTGTCGAGCACCTCGGACTCGGCATACACCGTGTCGCCGGGGAACACCGGCGCGGTGAGCTTGATGTCGGTCCAGCCGAGGTTGGCGATGGCCTTGCCGCTGACGTCGTTGACCGTCATGCCCAGCACGATGGCCAGCGTGAGGCCGCTGTTGACCAGCGGCTTGCCGAATTCGCTGCGTGCGGCGAAGGCCGAGTCGCAATGCATTGGGTGGTAGTTCATCGTCAGCAACGAGAACTGGATGTTGTCGGTCTCGGTGATCGTGCGGCCCGGGAAGTGCTCGTAGACGTCGCCGACAGCAAAGTCTTCCAGGTAGCGGCCGATGCTGCCGCGGTGACGTGTGCCCATGTCCGTCGATCCTTAAAAGTCCTAATGTCCGGACAT
>JACZKT010000058.1 GCA_014859905.1 Rubrivivax sp. | reverse complement strand
GAGCCGGTCCGGCCAGCGTGCGATGTCGCCGGCCGCATAGATGCCGGCGGCGCTCGTCGCCGGGTAGCGGTCGACGCTGACGCCACGATCGATCGCGAGCCCGGCTTGGCGAGCGAGTGCGAGCGCTGGTTGCACGCCGATGCCGACGACGACCAGGTTGGCGTCGATCGACTCGCCGCTGGCCAGCGTCACGGCGCTCGGGTTGATCGACGCAACGGTCGCGCCCAGATGAAACCGCACACCGTGCTCTTCGTGCAATCCGCGCAGGAACGCCCCGACCTCGGCGCCCAGGATGTGCTCCATCAGGGCGGTCTCGCGCCCCACGACATGCACCTCGATGTTGCGTGCGCGCAGCGATGCCGCGACTTCGAGTCCGATGAAGCTGGCGCCGATCACCACTGCACGTCGTGCCTTCGCGGCCGCGGCGACGAGCGCGCGGCTGTCGGCCCAGGTGCGCAGATAGTGCACTTGGGGCAACCCGGCACCGTGTACGCCGAGCCGCACGGGTTCGGCACCGGTGGCCAGCAGCAGCGCACCGTAGTCCTGACGGCTGCCGTCCTCGAGCTGCACCTGGCGCTTCGCGGTGTCGATGGCAACGACCCGCGCGTTCAACTTCAGGTCGATGCGGTGCTCGCGGTAGAACTCGGCCGAACGCAGCGGGATCCAGTCTTCGGGCGCCGTGCCAGCGAGATAGCTCTTGGACAGGTTGGGTCGATCGCAGGGCAGCGAGTCGTCCGCACTGAGCAGCGTGATCGGGCCTTCGTAGTGTTCGCGCCGCAACATCTCGGCCGCGGCATTGCCTGCCGCGCCGCCACCGACGATGACGATCGATTCCGGATGCGGTGTCGCACCTGGTGCGCGCGCCGATGGTGCCGAGGCAGGCTCGATCCTGTCGCCGACAAAGACCTTGCCGGCGCGTTGTTCAACGCGCCGGCAGATCAGCGCGCTCAGCGCCGGTGCGCGCGTCGCCTGGCCGGTGCGCAGGTTGAATGACGCATGGTGCCAGGGGCAGCGCACGCTGTCGCCTTCCACCAAGCCTTCGGCCAGCGGGCCGCCATAGTGCGTGCAGGCGGCGCCAACGGCGAAGAACGCCTCGCCGCGCCGAACCAGGATCATCGGCTCGCCCTGGGCATGCCCGAGCAGCGGAACACCGTCGCCGAGCGTCGACGCAGGTATGCCCTTGCAAAGGTCGGGGCCGGTGAGTTCGGTGTTCACTTCACTCATTTCAATTCTCCAGACAGCGCCAGGCCGACCAGCGCCCGAAGGCAGCCAGACGCCACTTCAGCAGGTATTCGGGCTCGCGCTTGCGGCGCGATATCGCACGCACAGTGTCGGCGTCCAGACCCGGCGGTGGGGCCTCGCTTTCGTCGTCGGTGATGAAGTTGCCGGGAGGGAAGCTCCAATGCACGGACCAGGGGGGCGGTTTGTTCAGCGATCGTCATGGATCATCTCCGAAGCGATGAGATCGAAGCCGGCCGGGTGACCGAAATAGCCCCGGTGCGCAATGCCGGTGGCCACTTCCTGCAGTTGGTGGGCCGTGGTGTGATCGAACAGCGCCTGCGTGTTCAATCTCCACAAGCGCATCCGGCGTTCGAAGTGAAGTTCCGTGACACCGGGTCCGCCATGTACCGGGCGAACACTTTGCCAGTGAAGCTGCGACTGCCCAGTGTCACGGTCCTCCAGAACTCGACCCTGCGCGGCAGGTGCGAAGACCAGCGGTCACCAACCACCGCCTCGAAAGTGGGGCCGAGGACGCGGTCGGCGCTCACGTCGTCACAGAACCGCTTGACCAACTGCGTGATCGAGTCGCGGTTCAGTTCGGCGGGTTTCGGGTGGTCGGTGATGCTGTGCATGGCGAGGGTCTTTATAGATGTAAATCGTATGCCTCTAAAAGATCCCCTGCAAACTTGGGCGTCGTTGCCTGCTTGCATGGCGTGGGCATTGGCTGCGCGCCAGAGGCGCATCCAACGGCGTGTGAATCGAAATGGGTGTCGGGATCGGAGCGACGCTCAGCGCGCCACCCGCGTCCCAGGCTCTGCAAAGAGGCTGCCGATTTGCGGACCCAGCTCGAGATCGCTGATCTGCCTGAAGTGGTTCAGCCGCACCGATCGGTGCGATCCAACAAGACGAAACTCGGCGTACCACGCAGGTCGTAGGCCCGCATCGTCCTTGGGATGGGCTGACCCGGGACGCCGGGTCGGTCGATGGCTATCGGGAACGTCAGCCGGAACTCGTGCACAAAGACTTCCAGCGCAGCGCGGTTCATGACGGCGTGGTGCTCGAAGACACTGTGCAGCCCGATCACCTGCAGGCCCCGGTCGGCAAAGGCGCGATGGACGTTTTTGCGCTTGAGGTGTGCCTTGCATCACACAGCCCGGACACAGCATCTGGAAGGCGTGGAGCAGCACGACCTGGCCGCGCAGAGAGTCCAGGTTGATCGGATGCGGCGTGTTCAGCCAACTGTCGGCATCGATCTCGTGCACGTCGGGTGTCGTCATCGGTGTCATGGACGGTCGTGCCTGCAGACTGCCTGGACCCCACCGATGCCGACGCGACCAAGGCCTTCATGAGGGGAGTGCCGGCGCGGCGGCGGTGATCGACTTCGTCGGTTCGGCATCCACGTTTTCGTTCGGTCTATCGGCCCTGCGCAAGGGAGGCAAGCTCGTGTGCGTGGGCCTGTTCGGCGGCGCAGCGCCAGTGACGCCTGCCATGTTGCCGCTGCGTGCGGTCACGATTGCGGGCTCGTATGTCGGTAGCGTCGCCGAGCTGATTGAGGTCATGGCTCTGGCACGTCAGGGTATGCTTCCCGCGCTTCCGGTGCCCACCCGCCCGCTGTCAGAGGTCAACGAAGCCCTGGTCGCGTTGCGCAGCGGCGCAATCCGTGACCGCCCCGTGCTGCAGCCATGAGCTTGGAACACCGCCAACGTGAGCCCGGCGCGATCGCGATCGACCTCAGCTTGCACTGAGCACGCGCGGCGAGCTGGTGCGGCCATGCGCGGACGAACTTACCTCGCGCCGCACTATCATGTCCTTGATCTTGCCGATGGCCAGGGACGGGTTCAGTCCCTTCGGGCAGACGTCAGCGCAGTTGAGGATCGTGCGGCAGCGCAACAGCCGCTACGGGTCCTGCGGGTTGTCGAGCAGCACACTGCTCGCCTGGCCCCGGCTGTCGACGAGGAAGCGGTACGCCTGCAGGAGTCCGGCCGAGCCGACGTACTTGTCCGGGTTCCACCTATAGCTCGGGCAGGCGCTGGAACTAGCAGGCGCACAGGATCCACTCGTACAGCCCGTTGAGCTCATCGCGCGCGCCAGGTGATTGAAGGCGTTCCTTCTCGGGTGGCGGATCGTCGTTGACGAGCCAGGGCGGTATGGAATGGTTCTGCTTGAAGAAGCCGGTCATGTCGACGAACAGGTCGCGAATCACCGGCAGTCCCGGCAGGGGCTTCAGGACCACCGTGGTCGGCAGCGAGCGCATTTTCGTCATGCAGGCCAACCCGTTCTTGCCGTTGATGTTCATCGCGTCGGAACCGCAGACCCCTTCGCGGCAGGAGCGCCGGAAGCTCAGGCTCGGGTCGATGGCCTTCAGCTTGATCAGCACATCCGGCAGCATGCGGTCGCCGAGATCGATCTTGAGATCGTAGGTCTGGATACGGGGTGCGGCGTCGTTGTCCGGGTCGTAGCGGTGGATGTGGAAACGATGCATGGTCAATCCTCGGCATCGACGGCCGGGAACGCTCGGATGAACCGTGGAGCCGCTGCGGACCTGGTGGACGCACCACACAGGAGAGAGTTGCCATGTGTATCATGCCATGATATAAAGTACTGAAGCGACCCCATGCCTTCCACCGGAGGTGCACGATGAAGTTTCATGCCCTGCTCGATCTGCCGCTGTCTGCCGACGGCGGCTGGCCGCAATTGATTGAAGATCGACCCGACCCGGTCCGACTCTTCGGTGCTGTCGTCCTGCCGCTGTCGCTGGTGCCGCCGGTCATCCTCTATCTTGTCGGGACCCACCAGACCGAACTCTTCACGAAGGCGTTCGGCCACTGGTCATGGGGAGCACTGGCATCGCTGTTCTTCGTGGCCGAGATGACCACAATCCTGCTTTTGGGCTGGTTCCTCAGACACGTCGCCGACACCCACAAGCTCGAACTTCGGTATGGCGATGCCTATCTGCTCGCGGCCATCGCGCCGATCCCCATGTGGCTGTCGGCACTGGGGCTTCTGATTCCCGATCTGCTCCTCGCAGCCTCGATCGCGCTCGTCGGGTTGGGGCTGACATGTGGGACCATCTACCATGGGATCTTGTCACTTTGCCGCACCCGTGACGCCATCGTCGCGGTCTCCATCGTCCACACCGTGATCGGAGCCTGCCTCGCAGCCTGGATCCCGATGCTGCTGCTGGCGCTGACGTAGACCCTCACCTGCACTCGCAGCAAAGGGCTCGAGTGGTCAAGATGTTCCCCATCCACCCCAAGCATTCCGAGCGCATCTGCTGGAGGTGTGACAGGTACATCCCGGCAGACGCGCTGATGTGCGGCAATGGCAGCGTGGCGACGCTGCATCCGTCCGAAATGTTCGGCGACGACTGGATGTCGTGGGGTCTGGATGCCCCGAAACCCAATCCATCGGCAATGCCGGAAGCGCCCGAATGAATCCGCGGTACCCCGGTGATCGACGACGAAGTCGAATCACGCAGCCCTGGCGCTGCGCCCTCATGCGGACCGGGCCGCGCGACGGCGGCTCGCTGCCGAACGTTCGGCACGGCATGCCGATGAGGGAGCGCATCATCCCGAAACGATCAGCCGCCACCGGATCGACGCACCACGGACACGTCCGGGGACGGACGGCCACCTTGGCAGCAGCGGTCCTTGCGCCAGTGCAGTTGGCGCGCCGTTCGGCTACGCCGCATCGTTATCGTCGACCGCCTCGAAGCCCGGGATCGAGAAGCCATCGCGGACCGTTCTCAACTCGTCCAGGTGTAAGCTCGCCAGCCGCTCTACGCAGGCTCGTCCCTGGGGCGTGAGATGAACCTCGACGCGGCGCTGGTCGGTACGGCTGGCCACGCGCCGCACCCAGCCGGCCGCCTCGCATCGCGACACTAGCGAGACGACACCATGGTGCTTGGCCTGAAGGCGCTCGGCCAGCTCGGTCACGGTGGCCCAGCTTCGGCCCGGAAACCCCTGGATCTGCAGCATGAGCTGGTACTGCAGCGGCGTGACGCCGTGCCGGTGCGTCATCTCCTCGCTGAAGCGGAGGAACTTGCGCAGCTGGTAGCGAAAGCGGGCCAGTGTCTCGAAGTCGGGCTTCGACAACTTTCGATCGGACATGCCTGGCACCCCCTTGCGGTGGATATATATCATGCGCTGATACAAGAGATGCTCGCCGGATGTCATGGGACGGGGTGCTCTGGCAAGGGGGGCTCCGCGCGCCTGCCGCCGGACAACTGCCACCCATGAGACTGAATATCCTTTCGGACCTGAACCTGGGATTCGGTGCGATGGATCGGCCGGTCAACGATGCAGACCTGGTCGTGCTCGCCGGCGACATCTCGCGCCCGCGCGAAGCAGTCGCCTGGGCTCTGAGGTTCGACAAGCCCGTACTCTACGTGCCCGGAAGTCACGAGTTCTACGGTGGCAGCATCGACGGTGGACTCAAGGCACTTCAGCGCTTGTGCGAAGGCACCCAGGTCCAGGTCCTAAGCGACCGCGAGACCATCATGGGCGGGGTGCGCTTCCTGGGCACCACCTTGTGGGCCGACTTCAAGCTATTCGACGACCCGCAGCGGCGCCGACATCATCCGCTCACAGGCCGCGCGCCTGTTGGCCAGCGCGAGTCACGCTGCGGCGGCAACTCCGCTGGCGTGTGATTTGAGCGCTATGCCCGTCGCTGGCGATGTGGCACGAGCACTTGAAGTGCTTATGTCGAACGGCTGGAATCTGGAGCCGCTCCATACGGTCCGATGCTGAACCGGCTCGATCGCAGCTTTGGGGTCGGCAGTTCTGTTCGGCCGATCGAACTGCGGACGCACCGGTCGCATCGGTCCGTTGACTGGCCGTGGGCGCCTCGAGGCCGCGAGCGACCGCTTCAGAGAATGAGCCTCGAGCTGCCGCCCGGCATAGGGCGGCTGCACTTTGGAACCGGTCATTGGCGTGTGTCAGCGGTGGTCAGGAACCGCGCTTATTCGGCGGTGAGGACGCGGCTGCGGTTTTCGGGTTCGTCATGGCTTGCGCCGGCGCTGTCGTGAGTACCTC
>JACZKT010000588.1 GCA_014859905.1 Rubrivivax sp. | reverse complement strand
CGATGGCCCCAGCCCTCTCCCCCGAGCACGGGGGAGAGGGAGCAATGCCGGGTTCCCAGCTCCCTCTCCCGCTTGCGGGTTGGGGTGAGGGTGTCGGTGGCCAGCGACCATTCGTTGGGCTGAAGTTCGTTGCTAATCAGGTGCCGGGATGGTCAACTGCGCTTACCGCAATCCCACCAGCACCGTCCGCGCGTCCAGCGGCGATTCGACGAAGCCGTACTTCAGGTAGAAGGCCTTCGCCTCGTCGTCGATGGCGTGGCACATCAGCGCACGCACGCCGATCAACTCGGCGGCCTGAACTGATCGCAGGACGGCATCCTTGAGCAGCCCGCTGCCGATGCCACGACCCGACCAGTCGCTGTGCACGGCGAGGCGGCCGAGCACGATCACCGGAAGCGGCTCCGGCATGTTCCGCCGCAATCGTCCAGGGGC
The DNA here is from genome assembly GCA_014859905.1 of Rubrivivax sp. Lineage (GTDB taxonomy): Bacteria > Pseudomonadota > Gammaproteobacteria > Burkholderiales > Burkholderiaceae_C > Rubrivivax. Next base: position 1,510 of record JACZKT010000588.1, on the reverse strand, counting down.
AGACTCGCCGGCGATGGAGCCGGCTGCCAGCGCGTAGTAGCCGATGACACGCTTCTGGTCGTCACACACGACGTAGGTGCGTGACGCGCCGGATGCCGCGTTCGCCAAGGCGCGTTTGTGCAGCCAGGTGTTGAGCGACTCATGCCGGCAGGTGAAGGCCGAGGTGTCGTGCTCCGCCGTCACGGGAACCGGCGCGCCCGGCCCCGTTGCCGTCATTTGTCCCAGGGCGCGCGTTTGGCCAGCAGGCGCTTCAAGCCTGCGTTGCGGGAGAGCGGCGCATTCATCAGAGCTTCGAAGGCCTTGTACTGCTTGGCGCTCACCGTGAACAGCGTCTGGTCGAGCAGCACCTGCTCGGCCTTCTCGCGCGAGGCTTCGAGCATGAAGTCCGTGCGGCTCTTGCCCTGCAGTCGGGCTGCGCGGTCGATCAACTCCCGCTGGGACACGGGCGTGCGCAGGTTGATGACAGTGGAGGAGGTCGTGCTCATGACGTGATTCTAGGCTGTGTGTGGACGTTGTCCATACATTGGCCAGGCAGCGAGACCTGCCATGCAGTATCGTGCGAAACCTCGTGGCGGCCGGCGTACTGCTTGGGCGCCGGCTTAGACCGCACTGTGTCCGCGCGTCTTGCGCTTGACCGGCTGTGTTGCCAGCCACTCCTTGAGTGCGGCGTTTACGCGGGTTTGCCAACCCGGGCCGCTCGCGCGCAGTGCGCCAACGACCTCTTGATCCAGTCGAATGGCTACCTGCTCCTTTGCCGGCCTCTTGTTGGGACCACGCGTACGGTGCAGTGCTGCAACAGTAGCCCCGACACCACCGCCCGGTGTGACAGTGCCCTGGCTCCAATCCACTTCGGACTTGCTGGCGGAGCGTGCGGGAGCGGCCGCCTTCGCAGCGCTGACTTCGGCTGGACTAAAGCGCCTGGAAATACTCGTTTGCTTCTTTGCGGTCGGCATAGCGGCAGGAGATCAAGTGCGCGGCGTCTTCACCGCGCGGGGTCCACACCAGGAAGACGACCCGTCCGAGCCACATGCCCAAGCTTTGCAGCCTCAGTTCACCGTAGCTCTCGCGAGTGTCTTCAACTGTGACCATTGGGTAGTCAAAGACGGGCTCCAGGCCAGCAAGGTCGATCTTGTGCCTCCGGAGGTTCTCCCGCCGTTTCGGCTCGTCCCAGGTGAGCACGCGGCGACTGTATATGCAATCTGCGCGATAGTCAAGCAAACTGTATATGCGGCAAAGGTGGTGGGCGCGGCGGGTGTTTGTGCGGGCTGAGCCCTCGCTCGGCCTGGCCTGGTAGGGCTGTGTGCAGCGTTCAACGCGGCGTCGGGCCGCCAACTTCGTGGCAATGTAACGCTCCGCAACCTCTCTGGCGGTCGTCCAGGCAGCGCGGCCCGCTTAGGGTATGCCATCATTCGATGCCATTCGCATCCACGGCCAGCCATGGCTTTTCTGGGAGACCTCGCTTGAAGCTCATCTCGAACACGCTCGCAGCCGTCGCCCGGTTGCTCGCCGC
>JACZKT010000587.1 GCA_014859905.1 Rubrivivax sp. | reverse complement strand
ACTCCAACTCGCCGGATTGCAGGTCCCGAAGCGGGCATTGAGCGTCGGCAGAGGTCAGCCGCCGGGAAGCGGGCGTCGGCAAGCCTGAGTCGAAACTCACGCGAGCAATTGCACCCAGCAAGGCGGCCCGGCGCGCCTTGTTGCTGACATTGACAACATCTCCATGGTGTTGCTACGATAAGCAACATGAAAGCTGAGCTCCTGATGCGTGAACGGCGCGTGTTGGAGGTCGGCTTTATCGAAGTGATCGTCTGGGGGTTGCCGGAGCCGCTGAGCGGCTCGACCCACAGCTTCAAGTATCGGCTCGCTTACGTCGTCGAGGGCGAGTGCGTGCTGCGCCACGACAACGAGTCCGGCAAAGGCGGCCACAGGCACATGGGCGGCAAGGAGACAACCTACGTGTTCGTTTCCGTCGACCAGCTGCTCGACGACTTCCTGGCCGACGTCGCCGAATGGAAAGGGGAATGAGATGAATTCTGTGACGATCACGGTCGATTCGACCGAATCCTTCAAGCAGCGCGTGAAGGCTGCGTTTTCGGGCAAGCGGCAGGAACAGCGGATCTCGTTCGAGTCGTTCGAGTTGCTTTGGAAGGTGCTCGCGCCCAATCGCATGGCGCTCGTGCAGACACTGACCGGCGCCGGGCCGGTGACGTTGCGAGAGGCCGCGCGGCGCGTCGGCCGCGACGTCCGCGCTGTGCACTCAGATGTGCACTTGCTGCTGCGGGCCGGGGTGCTGCGCAAGGATGATGAAGGCCGAATCGAGTTCCCGTACACCGGCGTGCACGTTGACTTCATGCTGAAGGCCGCGGCGTAGGTCTCATAGCGAGGCCTCCCGCTGCCGGGCCTGATTGAGTTCTCCTGCCTGCGCCATTCGCGCGCGCCGGAGAGATCGGCCGGATTCCCCGTCGCTCGTCGGCACGCGGCGCAGGCATGCGGTCGTTCGTCAATGCCGGCTCCTGGCCGGCAGTGTGAGTAGGCGGGCACGTCAGGAAAGCTGACCTTCGGTGCTCCCTGTCGGCCGGCAGCGTGGTTGACTCAAGGCAAGGGCCTCACGGTCGAGGCAGCGCATCTTGGTTGGCACTCAACTCGATAGGAGACCATCAGGGGCTCCATCCCTGCCCGACCGGCCGGGTGGGCCTGTATCAAAGCCCCAGGGCTTGCTGCAGGGCCTTCCGCAACTCGTCTTGGGTCTGCGGTGTGTGCAGCACCGCCATGCGCTGGCCCTTGGCGTCGAACAGCAGCACCATGCCGTCGCTGGCCTGGTGCTGATTGGCAAAGGCCTGGCCGTTGGGCAACGCCAGCGAAGCGACCAGGAACTGCACCGAATCGGCGAAGTCGTGCCGCACATCGTTGAGCAGTTCCATGACCGACGCACCACCGGAGTAGTTGCTGTCGATGGCCAGCACGAGCGCGGCCTGCCCCTGACCGATGCGCGACAAGTCGGTGGGATAACTGCCCTTGGGCAGTTGGCTCCATATGAGACTGCCGGCTGCGACGATGGCCGCGGTGACGATCAGCCGCCGTCGCCAAGGTGACAGGCTGCGGTCGGAGGGTGTGGGTTGCTGAGTCATTGCCGCAAAAGCATAGCGATGCGGCGGCCAGCTGGGCCGCTTTGGCCCCGCCACCATTGAGGGCATCGGCCTGGGCGCGCACCTGCTTCCCGGCTCAACTCTCCGACCGCGTGGCGCATCTTCGAGCGCAGCCTGAAGCATCCAAGTCCGGCCCGGGCCGTCCCGAAGGCGCCGCCAGTGGCTCGATGCCTGCGTGTCAGCCCGAGCGCGACCAGCGTCAAGGCGACGAGCGACAGCGTGGATGGCGCCGACACGGCCCTCCATTCGAGTTCCAGCCCCGGGACCTCGTAGACGTAGCAGGTCTGCTGGAGCATAGATTGCAGCGATGTCGTTGGCCTGCCGGTAAGCGACCGGCCGTGAACGACGGCAGATGGCCGGGACCGTCTCCAGCGTAGGTCAGCTGACCGGCAATATCAATCTGGACGACCGGTTCCAGGCTGCGAGTTCACCGCATCGGCCGGCAGGCCGCGACCCACAACAGACATGCGCCGCACCAGATTGATCGCCCGAAACTCGACGTTCTGACGTCAAGTGTGACCGTTCGACCTGGCGCTTTGCCGCCGATCTGAGATGGCACAGAGGCCGACGTTCGACATGCTCAGCGTCCACCGAATTGCCTCTCTGCCGCCAGCCGGCGAACTGGCGCTTGACGATGTAGTGCGTTCGCACTACAATCTCGGGATGAAAACCGCCGTCATCCCTCAAGTTCGCGTGGAACCGGAGTTGCGCGCTGATCTCGATTCCGTGCTGTTGCCTGGTGAGACCCTGACCGACTTTGTCGAGGCATCAGTGCGCAACGCAGTCGAATTCAGGCGTGTGCAAACCGACTTCGCCGCACGTTGCGACGCCTCGCTGGCCGAATTCGAGCGCACCGGGATTTCCATTTCCTCCGACGTTGTGCTGTCGAAGTTGGAGGCAAAGGTCGCGGCACGGGTGAAGCAACTGCGCAAATGACATTCAAGGTCGAGTTCACCCCTGAAGCAGATGCCGATTTGGATCGTTTGTTCGACTTCCTGCTTGAGCGAGCCGAAACCGTTGATGAGGCCATGCGCGCCTACGAGGCCGTCGAGGTAATTCGCACGGTGGCCAACAGCCACCTCTCGACCACGCCCTACAGCTATCGCAAGGTGGGCGCACGCCCAACATTGCGCGAACTCATCGTCCCATTCGGCTCGACAGGGTACGTCCTTCGCTTCGACATCCGAACGCCGGAGCTAGTCCTCGTGCTCGGCGCCCGCCACCAGCGCGAAGAGGATTACCACTGAGGTCCAGCCGAAGCCACAGTGACTTGAACTGGTAGCCGGTCCCGCAAGCGGGCGGTCGCGCAAGACGGCAAATGGCCGTCAAGCACCGCCCATCGGACCGCGGTGGCCGACCGCTGAACTGCACGTACCGGTCGTCCGGCGTCGAAGTTCCGGTGTGTGACATTCAGCGGTCCGTCGGTCGCCGTTCGCGAACACCGGCACCCGACCCGTTGCAGTCCTACCGGTCGCGCTTTTCGACGCCGGATAGCTGCCAGGCATTGAACGATGTGCCCCCCGTGGCGCCCGCGCTTGCAGCGCCCGGTACGTCAGGATCTTGTCCGTCCCCGGCAGCTCCACATCGACCCGCCCCGCGTTTGCCGCGTCGGGGGATACGGCCGGGTGTGACCCTGGGTGACAGGGAAGCGGAGGGCTAACGCCTCCACACGTTCTTGCACCATCCCGGGCCCAAGGTGGTAGCTTGCGGGTCATGCCACGCTACGCCGCCAAGGATCTGCTGCCGACAAGAACCCCGGTGTGGCCGGCGGCGTTGGTCTGGGCGCTGGCCTCGCTTGTGATTGCCGTGCTGGATGATCGCATCGACCTCGGCAACCAAGCGCTGATCCTGGTACTGGCGTCGGCCGTTTCAGCACTGTGGTGGGGCCCCTGGGCCTCGCTCGCGACCAGCGCGGCGGCGGTGCTGGCGTTCAACTTCTTCTTCGTGCCGCCACGACTGACGCTGTCGGTTGGCATCCAGCAGCACGTGGTGCTGCTGTTCACGATGCTGTCGGTGGGCTGGATCGTCGCGCTGCTAATGGCGAGGCTGCGTCGTGCCGCGGTCGACGCTGGGCAGCACGCGCTACGCTCGGACCAGTTGCGCCGCCTGGGCGAGGCGCTGCGGGAGGTCGAGGACCCAGCCACACAAGCGCCGCTGCTTTGCGAGGCCCTGGCCAGCCTGTCGGGACGGGACGCCGCGCTGCTGTTGGCCGACCCTTCCGCACCACGTATCGCTGATCCACCCACGCGTGTGGTGCTGGGTACCACCACCGTCGCAGAGAAGGAACGACTCGAGCGCTGTGCCCGGCAAGGACGAGCGCCGGACCACGACGACGCTGCGACGGGTGCCGAGGCGGCGTGGGCCCTTCCGCTTCGCGGCCGCGACGCGAGTCACGGGGCGGCGCTGATGCGGCTGGCACCCATTGCCCCGGCCACGCCTGCGCTGCGCCGGCATGCGCAGGCGCTGTGCGATCAACTCGGCGC
>JACZKT010000586.1 GCA_014859905.1 Rubrivivax sp. | reverse complement strand
CACCTGGGCGGCCTGGAAGCCGGCCAGGCGGGCGGCGAAGCGCCGCAGGCAGGCCAGGCCGCGCTCGGCCGCCTCTTCGGTGAGCATGCCGTGGGCGTCGAGCCCGGCGCCCAGGCGAACGGTGTCCTTGAGGTAGTCGATGCGCCTGTAGCGGCTCTGCGGCAGTTGCCCGATTTCGAGCCGGAAGCTGTTCGAGCCCATGTCGATGGCCGCCAGCGGGCTGCCCGGGTTCAGGCGTATTTCCATACACGGATCGTACCCGGCGCGCCTGTACCAGAATGGGCAGGCTTGCCACCTCAGAAGGAGACACCCGTGCTCAAGGAAGACTTCGACACCCTGGTGCCGGCCGCCGGCGGCGTCAACCGGCGCACCTTCGTGCGCGGTACGCTCGGCAGCGGCTTCGCTGCTGCGGTGCTGCCGGTGATGGCGCAGACGGCGGTCAAGACCGACACCTCCGGGCTGCTGAGCGGCGAGGTCACGATCCCCGTCGGTGACTTCAGGATGCCGGCCTACCGTGCCGCGCCGGCCGGCCGCACCGGGCTGCCGGTGGTGCTGGTGATCAGCGAGATCTTCGGCGTGCACGAGTACGTCGCCGATGTCGCGCGGCGCTTCGCCAAGGCCGGCTATTTCGCCATTGCCCCCGAACTGTTCGTGCGCCAGGGCGACGCGCAGTCCTACGGTGAAATCGGAAAACTCATCGCCGAGGTCATTTCCAAGGTGCCCGACGAACAGGTCATGGCCGACCTCGACGCCACCGTCGCCTGGGCCAGGGCGCAGGGCGCCGACACCGCCAGGACCGGGATCACCGGCTTCTGCTGGGGCGGCCGCATCACCTGGCTGTACACGGCGCACAGCCCGCAGGTCAAGGCTGGCGTGGCCTGGTACGGGCGCCTGGTGGGCAATGCGACCCCGCTCACGCCCAGGCACCCGATCGACGTGGCCGGCTCGCTGCATGGCCCGGTGCTGGGCCTGTACGGCGAGAAGGACAGCGGCATCCCGCTCGACACCGTCGACCGGATGAAGGCTGCGCTGGCGGCCGGCAACGCGGCGGCGAAGAAGAGCGAGTTCGTCATCTACCCGGACGCGCCGCACGCCTTCCACGCCGATTACAGGCCCAGCTTCCGCAAGGACGCCGCCGAAGACGGCTGGCGGCGTTGCCTGGAATGGTTCAAGGCGCAGGGACTGGGCTGAGCGTCTGCTCGGCGTCGCGGGCGGGGGGCTTGACAGCGTCGATAACATGACCCGGGTGAGGTCGTCTCACTGACGGCCGCACCCCCACATGACCCTTCTGTACATCGTTGCAGCCACCCTTCTGGGCGGGCTGTTGTCCGTTGTCATCGCGGCATCGCTCACGCTGACGGTGCTGAGCCGCGTCGTCAAGGGGCTGGTCAGCCTGTCGGCCGGCGTGCTGCTGGGCACCGCGCTGCTGCACGTGCTGCCCGAGGCTTTCGAGAGCCAGGCTCGGCCGCAGGCGCTGTTCGGCACGCTGCTGGGTGGCCTGCTGTTCTTCTGGTTGCTGGAGAAGGTCGAGCTGTACCGCCACGCCCACCACCACGAAGGCGACGGCCACGACCACCATCATCACTTCGACGCCCGGCAGGCGGGACGCGGCGGCCTGAGCGTGCTGGTCGGCGACGGCATCCACAACTTCTGCGACGGCATCATCATCGCCGCGGCCTTCCTGGCCGACACCGGGCTGGGCGTGGTCACCGCGCTGGCCATCGTGGCGCACGAGATCCCGCAGGAGGCGGGTGACTACATCGTGCTGCTCAACGCCGGCTTCTCGCGCCGCAAGGCCTTGCTCTACAACGCGCTGTCCGGACTGGCGGCGGTGGCCGGCGGCGTGCTCGGCTACTTCCTCGTCGGCCCCTGGGATGCGGCACTGCCCTACCTGCTGGTGGCCGCATCCAGCAGCTTCATCTACGTGGCGGTGGCGGATTTGCTGCCGCAACTGCAGCAGCGCCTGTCATGGCGCCAGACCGTGGTGCAGGTGGTCTGGCTCGGCGCCGGCCTGGGGCTGGTGCTGCTGGCGCGGGGCCTGCTCGAGAGCCACGCGCACTGACGTACCCGCCAGGCATGCCAGCGCGGGTGCGTCGGACTGCCGCTGAGACTGCGGCCGGACACCTGGGCCGGGCTGCAAGCCCGGACCCGTTCAGCGCACCACCAGCACCGGCAGTGTGCTGTGCGTGAGCACTTTCTGGGTCTCGCTGCCCAACAGCAGCGCCGAGACGCCGCGCCGGCCGTGCGAGGCCATCACGACGAGGTCGCAGCCCTGCGTCTTGGCGTGGTCGAGGATCGCCTCCCACGGGTGCAGCGCTTCGACGGTGTGGCCGTGGCAGGTCACGCCGGCGGCGGTGCCGGCATCGGTGGCGGTCTTCACGCGGGCCGACGCCACACGTTCCTGGGCGTCGAAGAATTCCTGCGGCGGCACCGGCTGCATTTCCGAGATGGCGCTGTAGGGGAAGGGTTCCTTCACCGCCAGCACATACAACTCGGCGCCGCACAGGCGGGCGATGTCGACGGCCGACGCCACGGCCTTGGCGGTGATGTCGGACCCGTCGGTGGGAACCAGAATGCGTTTGTACATGGCAACTCCTTGTGCGTATGGGGGCGACGAGCGTGCGACCCGGTGTGATGTTCAAGTGTTCAGCAGTGTCGCCGCGCGGCCTTGATGCGCGTCAAGCGCGGGCCACCGGGCGCGACGGATCACTGCACCATTCGCTCCACGAACCCGGGTACAGCACCGCCTCATGGTACCCGGCATGGACCATCGCGAGCAGGTTGTGGCAGGCAGTGACGCCGGATCCGCACTGGTGCACGACTTCGCCCGCGCCGGCTCCCAGCGCTGCGTACTCCTGGCGCAGCTGAGCGGCCGGCTTGAAGTGGCCTTCGGGGCCCAGGTTGTCGCGGAAGAAGCGCAGCGTGGCGCCGGGGATGTGGCCGGCCACCGGGTCCAGCGGTTCGACCTCGCCCCGGAAGCGCTCGCCGGCACGGGCGTCGAGCAGCGTCAGCTGTCCCAGTCGCGCCAGCAGCGCATCGGCGGCGATCGTCGGCATGGCCGGCACGGCAGCCGGGTAGGGCGCTCGAAGGGCCATGGCCGGCACGGCGGTGTCCAGCGTGCCGCCGGCCGCCGACCAGGCCGCCACGCCGCCGTCGAGCACCGCCACCGCGTCGTGTCCCAGCCAGCGCAGCAGCCACCAGGCGCGTGCCGCATAGGGCCCGCCCTGGGCGTCGTAAGCCACGACCTGAACGCCGGGCGCGATGCCCCAGCGGCCCGCGGTGGCGGCCATGGCCTCGCGTGCCGGCAAGGGATGGCGGCCATTGCGACCACTCCTGGCGCCTGACAGGTCGCGGTCGAGATGGGCGTAGAGCGCGCCGGGCAGGTGGCCGGCGGCCCAGGCGCGTTCGCCGGCCGCGGTGTCCACCAGGTCGAAACTGCAGTCCAGCAGCACCAGCGGCGCCTGCCGCGCCAGCAGCTCGCGCGTCTGCTCGGCCGAGATCAAAGTCTTGAAGACCATGGTGATGCTTCCGTTCAGGTTTCGGTGGGGGCGGCAGTCGCGGCCGGCGTGCGACTGCGCAGCTGGGTGGCGGCCACGCCGGCGCCAATGATGAGCGCCATGCCGGCCAGCGACATCGTGGTCACGGGGTCGTCGAACAGCCAGACGCCGAGGACAAAGCCGAACACGATGCCCAGATACTGCAGGGCCGCGATGCCCAGCGTGGCGCCGCTGGCGTAGGCGCGCGTCATCATCCATTGCGCGCTCGTCGCCAGCAGCCCGATCGTCAGCAGCAGTGCCGCCCCACGCAGATCGTGCGCGGAGGGGGCGTCGGACAGGGCGGTCAGCCCGGCACCGGCGACGACGCCAGCGCCCGAGAAGTAGAAGACGATGCGCTCACCCGGTTCGCCGGCGCGGCCCAACGCCGTGACTTGCAGGTAGGCGGTCGCCGCGAGCAGGCCCGACAACAAGCCCATGAGGCCGTGCCAGAGCTGGTCCTGTTCGAGCGTGGGTCGCAGCACCAGCGCCACGCCGGCAAAGCCGGCCATCACGGCGGCCACGAGCCGGCCGTCGATGCCGCCATCGGCTCCGCCGCGGGCGGGCCCGATCAAGACCGCGCCACCGATCAGGAACAGCGCAATCCACACCGACGACATGTAGTTGAGCGTCATCGCGGTGGCCAGCGGCAAGCCCCCTATGGCGTAGAACCACAGGCACAAGGACGTGGTGCCGCTGAGGCTGCGCCAGAAGTGCATCGCCGGTACCCGGGTGCCCAGACCGATGCGACGCCAGCGCAGCACCGCAGCCATCAGCGCCAGGCCCACCAGCGAGCGATAGAGCACGATCTCGCCGGCGCCATATTGCGCCGAGGCGAGCTTGACGCACGCGCCCATGAGGGCGAACAGGACGGCCGCGCAGACCATCAGCAGCGGCGGCGACAGCAGTCGCTGCCCGGTGCTCATGCGCATGCTCGCCGCGTCGGCACGGGCTGTCGTCGCGCCGCGCACTGCGGGCTGCCCGGCGGGCTCAGGCACCGGGCGCCAGCGGCCCCATCTCGCGCCGGTACCACTCGTGGAAGTGCTGCATGCCGTCTTCCATCGGACTCTGATAGGGGCCGGTCTCGCAATCGCCCCGGTCCAACAGCGCCTTGCGGCCGGCGTCCATGCGCAGCGCGATCTCGTCGTCCTCGACGCAGGTTTCCATGTAGGCCGCCTGCTGCGCCTCGACCAACTCTCGCTCGAAGGCGGTGATTTCTTCGGGATAGAAGAACTCGACCATGTTCAGCGTCTTGCGCGGGCCCTGCGGGAACAGCGTCGAGACCACCAGCACATGCGGGTACCACTCCACCATCACCGTCGGCAAGTAGGTCAGCCAGATCGCGCCGTGCGCCGGTGCCTGGCCGCCGCGGAAGGCCAGCAGTGCATCGTGCCAGCGCCGGTACACCGGCGAGCCGGGCCTGGCGAGCGCCTGGTTCACGCCCACCGTCTGCACCGAGTGGTGGCGGCCGAATTCCCAGCGCAGGTCTTCGCAGGTCACGAAGCGGCCCAGTCCGGGGTGGAAGGGGCCGACGTGGTAATCCTCCAGGTAGACCTCGATGAAGGTCTTCCAGTTGTAGTCGCACTGGTGCTGGATGGCGCGGTCGAAGACATAGCCGCTGAAGTCGAGCTCGGCGGCGGGCCCGACCTGCGCCAAATCGGCCACCACGTCACGGCCGTTGTGACCGAACAACAGCCCGTTCCAACTCTGGACCGGGTAGTTGCGCAGGTTCAGGCACGGGTCTTCGGGGAAGTGAGGCGCGCCCACGAGCTGGCCGTGCAGGTCGTAGGTCCAGCGGTGCAGCGGACAGACGATGTTCTGGCGCGTGTGGCCGCGGCCCTGGAGCATCACCGCCTGACGGTGGCGGCAGACGTTGGAGACCAGTTCGACCCCCCCCGGCGTGCGCACCAGGGCCCGGCCTTCGCCTTCCTGCGCCAGTGCAAGGTAGTCGCCCACCTCCGGCACGGCCAGTTCGTGCCCGAGGTAGCGAGGCGACTGCTCGAAGATGAGTTCGTGTTCGCTGCGGAACAGGCCCTCGTCGAAGTAGCTGGAAACCGGAAGCTGCGAACGGCTGCGCTTGAGCGCTTCGAGACTGATGCTCAGGTCCGACATGATCCGACCGGATCCTCCAAGGCTGGTGTATCGACCCCCTCGCGCGACGGCCTCACGCCGGGCCGGCGGCAAACGAAACCGAAGCCAGGTGGCCACGGAGAGGGCGCAATTCTAACGACCGATGACAGATGCGCCCGGTGTGGCCGACCGCAAGGCCCTCTTTTGCCACCTGCGGCGGCGGCTCGCTGCGGCACGCATGGGTGCGGCCGGGGCGCTTTGTCTAGAATCAGGACTCAGATTTCATCTCCCGAAATGGCAAGAAGCGCTGCATCCATCCCCAAAGAACCCGCCAGCTACGAGCAGGCCCTGGCCGAGCTGGACCGCCTGGTGGCGCAAATGGAGGGTGGCCAGCTGCCGCTGGACCAGTTGCTGGACGGCTACCGCCGCGGCGCCGAACTGCTGGCCTATTGCCGGGTCCGCCTGCAGGCGGTGGAAGAGCAGGTCCAGTTGCTCGACGACGGACAGCTCAAGGCCTGGAGCCCGACGTGACGACGGCCGACTTCGACGGCTGGGCGCGCCAGCAGCTGGCGGACGTCGAGGCGGCGCTCGAAGCGTGGGTGCCGGCCGACGCCCCGGCCGCGTTGGGCCAGGCCATGCGTTACGGCGTGCTCGACGGCGGCAAGCGCATGCGTGCGCTGCTCGTGCTGGCGGCCTGCGAGGCGGTGGCCGGCGAGCGCGCTGCGGCGCTGCGCGCGGCGGTGGCGTCGGAGTTGATCCATGCCTATTCCCTGGTCCACGACGACATGCCGTGCATGGACGACGACGTGCTGCGCCGCGGCAAGCCCACCGTGCACGTGAAATACGGCCAGGCCCTGGCCATGCTGGCCGGCGACGCGATGCAGGCGCTGGCCTTCGAGGTGCTGACTCCCGACTCAGGCATCGCGCCCGCGCTGCAGGCCAAGCTGACTGCGCTGCTGGCGCGCGCCGCCGGCCACGCCGGCATGGCCGGCGGGCAGGCCATCGACCTCGCCAGCATCGGCCGCACGCTGGATGAAGCCGCGCTGCGCGACATGCACCGCCGCAAGACCGGCGCCCTGTTGCAGGCCAGCGTGATGATGGGCGCGGCCTGCGGCAGCGTCGACGCCGCGGCCGCGCGTGCGCTGGCCGATTACGGTGCCGCCCTCGGGTTGGCCTTTCAGGTCGTCGACGACATTCTCGATGTCACCCAGGTCTCGGAAACCCTCGGCAAGACCGCCGGCAAGGACCTCGATCGCCACAAACCCACCTACGTCTCGGTGCTCGGCCTGGACGCGGCACGCTGCCATGCCCGGGAGCTGCACCTGCAGGCGCTGGCGGCGCTTTCGCGCAGCGGCCTCGGCCCCGCCTCGGGGCTGCTGGCCGTGCTCGCCGACAGGGTGGTGGAGCGCGAAAGCTGACATGAACACGCTGCTGAAGAAGATCCAGAGCCCCGCCGACCTGCGCCGGCTGTCGCGGCCCGAATTGCAGACCGTGGCCAACGAACTGCGCCAGTTCGTGCTCAACACGGTGAGCCAGACCGGCGGCCACCTCGGCAGCAACCTGGGCACGGTGGAACTGACCGTGGCGCTGCACTACGTCTTCAACACGCCCTGGGACCGGCTGGTCTGGGACGTCGGCCACCAGACCTATTCGCACAAGGTGCTGACCGGCCGCCGCGACCAGATGCACACGCTGCGCCAGTGGGGCGGTATCGGCGGCTTTCCGCGCCGCGACGAGAGCGAATACGACGCCTTCGGCACCGCGCACAGCTCGACCTCGATCTCGGCCGCCCTGGGCATGGCGCTGGCCGCCAAGCTCAAGGGCGAGGACCGCAAGGCGGTGGCGATCATCGGCGACGGCGCCATGACGGCCGGCATGGCCTTCGAGGCGCTGAACAACGCCGGCGTCAGCCACGCCGGTGTCAGCGCCGACATCCTGGTCGTGCTCAACGACAACGACATGTCGATCAGCCCGCCGGTGGGCGCGCTCAACAAGTACCTGGCACGGCTGATGAGCGGCAACTTCTACGAGGCCGCGCGCGAGGGTGTCAAAGGCGTACTGAAGGCCGCGCCGCCGCTGTTCGAACTGGCGCGGCGCTTCGAGGAACATGCCAAGGGCATGGTCGTGCCGGGCACCATCTTCGAGGAGTTCGGCTTCAACTATGTCGGCCCGATCGACGGCCATGACCTCGACTCGCTGATTCCGACGCTGGAGAACCTGCGCAGCAGGCGTGGCCCGCAGTTCCTGCACGTCGTCACCAGGAAGGGCTACGGCTACAAGCTGGCCGAGGCCGACCCGGTGAAGTACCACGCCGCCAGCGGCAAGTTCGACCCCGCCGAGGGTTTCCCGAAGAGCGTGCCCAGCAAACCGACCTTCACCCAGGTCTTCGGCCAGTGGCTGTGCGACATGGCCGAGGCCGACGAGCGGCTGGTGGCCATCACGCCGGCGATGCGCGAGGGCTCGGGCATGGTCGAGTTCCACAAGCGGTTTCCCAAGCGCTACCACGACGTCGGCATCGCCGAGCAGCACGCGGTCACCTTTGCCGCGGGCATGGCCTGCGAGGGCCTCAAGCCGGTGGTGGCGATCTACAGCACCTTCCTGCAACGCGGCTACGACCAGTTGATCCACGACGTGGCGCTGCAGAAGCTGCCGGTGGTGTTCGCGCTCGACCGCGCCGGCCTCGTGGGCGCCGACGGCCCGACGCACGCCGGCGCCTACGACATCGCCTACGTGCGCTGCATCCCCAACTGCAGCATGCTCACGCCCAGCGACGAGAACGAATGCCGCCAGGCGCTGACCACGGCCTTCGGCCAGGACCACCCGGTGGCCGTGCGCTACCCGCGGGGCGTGGGTGTGGGCGTGGCGGTCGAGACGGCGCTCACCGCATGGCCCTGGGGCAAGGGCGTGCTGCGGCGGCACGGGCAGCGGCTGGCGGTGCTGGCCTTCGGCACGCTGCTGCAGCCGGCGCTGCAGGCGGCCGAAGCCCTGGGCTGCACGGTGGCCGACATGCGCTTCGCCAAGCCGCTGGACGAAGCACTGGTGCTCGAACTGGCACGCACGCACGAAGGGCTGATCACGGTCGAGGAGGGCAGCGTGATGGGCGGCGCCGGCAGCGCGGTGCTTGAGTGCCTGGCGGCGGCGGGGCTGGCGCTGCCGGTACTGCAACTGGGGCTGCCCGACCGCTTCGTCGAGCATGGCGACCCGGGCAGGCTGCTGGCGCTGTGCGGGCTGGACGCCGCCGGCATCGAAGCATCGATCGTCAAGCGCTTCGGCAGCCGGCCTGCGCTGGCCGCCGTCAACGCCTGATTCAAGCCATTCGAATGGCTTCGTGTAATCCGCGCGACGGTGTCCATGTGCAAACGCTGGCATGCTTGGCCACCCCATGACCAACCTCACCGACGCCCTGCACATCCCCGACACGCAAGGTGCGCGCGACGAGCGCCACCTGGCGATCCAGCGCGTGGGCGTGAAGGACGTGCGGTACCCGCTGCAGTTGCGCGTCGCCGGTGCGGTGCAGGCGACCACCGCGCTGTGGTCCCTGGACGTGGCGCTACCGGCCGAGAAGAAGGGCACCCACATGTCGCGCTTCGTCGCCTGGCTCGATGCGCTCGACGAGCCGCTGGACGCCGTGGCGCTGCGGCGGCGCCACGCCGCGATGCTGCACAAGCTGGGGGCCACCGATGGCCGCATCGAGGCCGCGTTCAGCTTCTTCCTGCGCAAGCGCGCGCCGGTCTCGGGCGTGCAGAGCCTGCTCGACTACCGGGGGCGCTGGATTGCCGAAGCGCGGGCCGGCGCCACCACGCTGTGGATGGAGGTCGGCGTGCCCGTGAAGAGCCTGTGTCCGTGCTCGAAGGAAATCTCCGACTACGGGGCGCACAACCAGCGTTCGCTGGTGACGCTGCGTGTCGAAGCGCTCGGGGCCATCGAGTGGCACGAGCTGGCGCGCTTCGCCGAAGACAGCGCGTCGAGCGAAATCTGGCCCATGCTCAAGCGCAGCGACGAGAAATGGGTCACCGAGCGCGCCTACGAGAACCCCAAGTTCGTCGAGGACCTGGTGCGTGACGTGGCGCTGCGGCTGAACGCCGACACGCGCATCGGGCGCTACCACGTCGAGGTCGAGAACTTCGAGAGCATTCACAACCACAGCGCCTACGCCCGCATCGAGCGCGCGTAAGGCCAGGGTTGCGCACGGCGGGGCTGTCAGTCCGGGGCAGCCACGCTCAGCAGCCCACGACCTTGAACTCGACGCGCCGGTCCAGCGCATCGCTGACATCGTCGCGGCCGGTGCCGATCAGCGTCTGCCTGGACCCCATGCCGTTGGCGATCATGCGCGGCGCCAGCGGCGGCGCGCGGCGGGCGAGTTCGTTTCGCACTGCCTCGGCACGCAGCAGCGACAAGCGCTCGTTCAGTGGTTCGGGCCCGCTGGCACTGGCGTGGCCCACCACCTCCAGGCAACTCTGGCGCGCCGATGCGTGCTTGGCGATCTCGCCGAACCACAGCGGGTAGGCCGGCGGCCCGCTCCTGGCGTCTGACCACATGGCGGCCGTGCCGGGCCTGAAGAGGAATTTCATCCCCAGGCGCTTGTTCTCCAGCCCCTGGTCGACGATCTGCCCGAAGGCGTCTGCCGCCGCCGTGCGGTTGCCCAGCCGCCAGTTGGTGAGATACAGCCCGGTGTAGGTGCGCAGCTGTTCGCCGCCGGGGCTGCTGCGCGCGGCCTGGTAGAGCTGGCGTGCCTCGGTGTACCTGCCGGCGTCGTAGGCGTCGTTGGCCTCGGCGAGGGTGGCCGAGGTGAGCACGCGGTCGATGTAGGCGGGGTGGATCGCATCACCGGCGCGCGTGCCCTGGCAGGTGCGGATGTAGCCCTGGGTCGTCGTGTCCTCCAGCCAGGCCGGCGCGTCGCGGTAATAGGGCAGCGGCGTGGCGTCCACGCCCTCGGGTTCGGCGAACGCCAGCCCCTTGCTGACGAGCTTGCCGGTCTTCAGGTCGGCCAGTGCCAGGCAGATGCGGTAGGCCACGCGCTTGCCTTCGGTCTTGCGTTCGGTGTTGACACCGGTGAACGTGCCCACCAGCAGCAAGGGCCCGCGCATCAGGCTGCCGCTGTTGAAGGGTTGCACGGCATAACGCGGGAAACTCTCTTTGATGATGCGCGTGATGCGCGTGCCCATGGCGCGCGTGGCCTGTGTCTGCGCCCCGGTCACGCCGTCGATCAGGGGATCGATGACGAGATCCCACTCGGTGTCTGGGGGCAGCTGGGCCTTGCCCAGCAGATTGTTGGCCGCCGCCTGCACTGCCTCGTCGAAGGGCAGGATCGGCGGTGGTGCTGCTGGGGCAGGTGCGGGTGCCGGTGGTGGCGGCGCTGCCGCGGCCACGGGTTCGGGTGGCGCCGCCGGTGCCGGCGCCGTGCCCGCGCCGGTCGTCACGGCAG